>NZ_LWGA01001056.1:0-5069 GCF_001635235.1 Oleiphilus sp. HI0117
CTCACCCTTACCCTATGCTTGTGCGTGACTTCCAGGCGATCATCGGTCGAGAAGCAAAAGCTCAGTGCCTTGAGAAAGAAGGGCGATTACCTGATGCTTTAGTCGCTTGTGTAGGTGGTGGCTCGAATGCAATCGGTTTATTTTACCCCTTTATCTGCGACCACGATGTTGAGATGTATGGTGTTGAGGCTGGAGGACACGGTATCGAGACTGGTGAGCATGCTGCGCCGCTATGCGCTGGCGCTCCGGGAGTTCTTCACGGAAATCGTACCTACTTGATGTCTGATAAGGCTGGCCAGATTCAGGGCACTCACTCTATTTCTGCAGGGCTTGATTATCCAGGCGTTGGTCCTGAGCATTCCTGGTTGAAGGACATGAAGCGAGCAAATTACGTGTCGGTTACCGACGATGAGGCACTTGCTGCATTCCGTCGCCTAACGCTAGTTGAGGGTATTATGCCTGCACTTGAGTCAAGTCATGCAATCGCCTATGGAATTAAAAAGGCGGCGACGATGTCATCCGATAAAATTATGATCATTAACCTTTCAGGTCGTGGTGATAAAGATATTCATACCGTTGCTGGCATAGATGGAATTGAGGTGTAGTTATGAGTCGTATTCAATCTGTATTAGAGAACTTGCAAGCCGAAGGTAAAAAAGCATTAATCCCATACGTAACTGGCGGTGACCCTAGACCGGGCGCAACGGTTGAGATTATGCATACCTTAGTCGAAGCTGGCGCAGACATAATCGAGCTTGGCGTGCCATTTTCCGACCCGATGGCCGATGGCCCGGTAATTCAGTTAGCCTGCGAGCGTGCACTTGAACACAATGTATCGCTTGATGATATATTTTCGATGGTGAAGGAATTTCGTGAAACAGACCAAGATACTCCGGTCGTATTGATGGGCTACCTAAACCCCTTGGAAATTAAAGGTTACGAAAAATTTGCTATTGAAGCTGCCGAGGTTGGTGTTGATGGTGCGTTAATCGTCGACTTGCCGCCTGAAGAGGCTGAATCTCTTGTACCATTTCTGAAAGAAAATGATCTGGACTCTATCTTCCTGATCGCACCGACAACTACCGACGAGAGAATACAGCATATCGGTCGTCATAGCAGCGGCTATGTATATTACGTATCCGTTAAAGGTGTCACCGGTTCAGCTGAACTGAGTACAACTGAGGTTGCCGAGAAGGTTGCATTGATCCAAAAATATAACCAAATCCCGGTTGGGGTTGGCTTTGGGATTAGAGATGCAGCGTCAGCTGCTGCTGTTTCCAAGTTAGCTAATGGCGTTATTGTTGGCAGCGTCATTGTAAATCTGATTGCTGAAAATAAAGATGATCAAGTTGCGTTAAATAAGGCCGTTAAGGGCTTGGTTTCATCAATGCGTATTGCAATGGATGCTTAATCCATCTCTTACTTTGAATGTGTAAGTTACGAGTGTAGGTAGAAAAATGAGTAGTTGGCTGGACATCATTAAACCCAAGTCGATTCGTTCTGACTCGGGTTCAAAAGGCAATATACCTGAAGGCGTATGGAAAAAGTGCCCAAAGTGTAGTGCTGCTTTATATGGCCCTGAGCTTGAGAAAAATCTTAATGTTTGCCCTAAATGCCAACATCATATGCGTGTATCCGCTCGCCAGCGAATTGATCTCTTTCTTGACCCCGATAACCGGGTTGAGCTTAATGCCAACCTTGAGCCGGTTGATCGTCTGAAGTTTAAAGACACGAAGAAATACAAAGACAGGTTGGTATCGAATCAAAAAGCGAGCGGTGAAAAAGACGCTTTGATTACTTTTAAGGGTGAAGTAAACGGTGTTCCGGTTGTCGTTGCTGCATTTGAGTTCTCTTTTCTTGGTGGTTCTATGGGGGCTGTCGTCGGGGAGAAATTTGTTCGCGCGATAAAATTATGTCTTGATGAAAGTAAACCATTGATTTGCTTTAGTGCCAGTGGTGGTGCGCGGATGCAGGAGGCCTTGATCTCACTTATGCAAATGGCGAAAACAGCCGCTGCACTTGAGAAGTTAAAAGAGGCACGACTTCCCTATATTTCTGTACTAACAGACCCTGTATTTGGTGGAGTATCTGCTAGTCTGGCGATGTTGGGCGATTTGAATATCGCAGAACCAAATGCTTTGATAGGCTTCGCCGGACCACGTGTTATTGAGCAAACTGTGCGAGAGAAGCTACCAGAAGGTTTTCAACGGAGTGAGTTTTTGCTAGAGCATGGCGCAATCGATATGATACTAGAGCGCCATGAACTAAGGGATCGCTTGTCTTCGCTTATTTCAAAACTGACAGAGTTCAGAGTGGCGAAAGTAGCGCCGGACGAAGTTAAAGAGACTAAACCTGAAGAAAGTAGTGCTGATAGCGATGGTTCTGATTCCGAACCTGAGAGTGAAGAGCTTCAGTCTACCTAAGTCATGCCTAACGTGCTAAACACTCTCGATCAGTGGCTAAGCCACATATCACAATCTCACCCAAAAGAAATTGAGCTTGGCTTAGATAGAGTAAAGTCTGTCTACCAAAAAATGAGCTTTGAGGCGCGCCCGCGAAAAATTGTGGTGGTCGCAGGTACTAATGGCAAGGGCTCGACAATTGCTTTGAGCCAAGCTGGCCTGGCTTCGCAAGGGCTAAGGTGTGGTACCTATACTTCTCCACATATATCTAAATACAACGAACGAGTCCAATTGCTTGGCGTTGATGCAAGTGACCATCAGCTTGTTGAGGCCTTCCAATATATTGACGAGGTGAGGGGAGACACTCCGCTTACCTACTTTGAGTTCGGCACCTTGGCTGCTTTGTACGTCCTCTTTAATGCAGATCTTGATGTCGTGTTGCTCGAAATCGGTTTAGGAGGGCGCTTGGATGCCGTAAATATCGTTGATGCAGATATCTCCGTGATTACTTCAATCGACATTGATCACATTGACTGGCTCGGCGACGATATTCAACAAATAGGCAGAGAGAAGGCTGGTATCCTAAGGAAAGGTCAGCCATTTTTGGCTGGTGAAAACCTTCCTCAAAGCGTCTTTGAATGTGCTGAGAAGCTCGCTTGTCAAACCTTGGTCTGTCATGAAGATTTCTATATTGACGATGACTTGGTGAGTGTTGCCCAGAAAGATTTGAGTAGGTTCAAGTTTCAGGGGTTTCCAAAGCTAAATTTACCCGATAACAATATTCTTCTCGCCTATCAGTTAATCGCTCTATTGCTTGATGGCCGCTCGCTGGATGCCGACTCGGTATATCGAAGCATGTGCAATGTTAAGTTGTCAGGGCGCCTTGAACAGTCTAGCCAAGTAAAAGGCTTATATTTTGATGTAGGCCATAATCCTCACGCAGCAAGGTTCCTAAAGTCCTTTTTGTTAAAAGAGGGTGAGGGAAAAGATAAAATTGAAGTTGTGTTCTCTGCGTTAGCAGATAAAGATGTTCGAGGCGTTGTCGCGGAACTTTCAGAATCTGTGGATCGCTGGCTAATAGCGCCATTGAATGTTGACAGAGCAATGTCTATTGCCGAATTGCAGAGTGTGCTTTCTGAAGTGTCCGATAAGGTTCTTAGCTTCGAGACGATAGATCAAGCACTTGCGTTTAGCCTAGAGCAAAAAGAGAAGGAAATATCGGCTATGACTACTGGTAAAGAGTCGCTTGTGTTAGTGTTTGGCTCGTTCTTTACTGTCGAAGCCGCAAAAAAGTTTATGGATAGTTATGAGTGAATCAGTTGATAGTTTAAAGCAACGCTTGGTCGGAGCGTTCGTTATCTTGTCTTTGGCGATTATATTTCTGCCAATGATTTTTGATAAGCCTCATAACGAAGGACGAAGTCTTTTAGTACCGGTGCCACCCAAACCTGACTATAAAACAATAGAGATCGGTAAGCCGGTTCAACCTCAGTTCAAAGTGCTCTCGGTCGATAGCGACACGGGTAAAGTTGTAGAGGGTGATGAGTTGCTTAAGCCAAGCCCCTCTGAGAAAGCTATTAAGAAAATTGAGCTTGGCGCCCTAAGCGATGAGGCGTCAAAACCTTCGGATGATGTCCAGGTAAAGAGTCCTTCCAGCCCAGCAGCTGTCAAAAAATCCCCTAAGCCCAAAGAAGTTAAGCCTGTCGTAGCAGCCTCTAAACGTCCACTGGCTTCCAAGCCAAAAGTGTCGCATTTGCCCGTTTTTAAAAATATTTGGATGGTTCAGTTAGGAACGTTTAGTAAAACTGAGAACGCTTATAAGCTAAGAGACAAACTCAGGGCCGATGGTTTTGACGGGCATACAAAAGAAGTTTTGTTGGGCGGTAAAAAAGCGATTAGGGTCTTCACCGGTCCTTTTGTTAAGAAGCGTGAAGCTGAAAAAACCAAGAAGAAACTCGACCAAAAGTATAAGGTTGATAGTCGACTCATCTTTTTTGATGCGTAACCCCCATTATCTTTGTTATTATGCGCGCCTGTTTTTTGGATATCATTTGTTTGGGTTAAATGTATCATTGCAAGTCAGAGACTAACGGGGTTAATGCGCTTTAAATGTCAGGTTTAAATTGGGCCGACTGGACGCTCATCGTCATTATCTCACTTTCAAGTTTAATGAGTCTCAGGCGAGGTTTTGTTAAGGAAGCCTTGTCGCTTGCTACATGGGTGGTTGCCTTTATTGTGGCGCGCAGCTTTCATCCTAATCTCCAAACCTTATTGATTGACTCAATTAATGAACCAGTACTAAGAACCATCGCAGCATTTATTATGTTGTTTATAGGTACCTTGCTGGTGGGTGCTGGTATCAACTTCATTGTTGGTGCTTTGATACGTTTAACTGGCTTAACCCCAATAGATAGAATGCTAGGAATTGTGTTTGGTCTTGCCAGGGGGTTAATTCTTGCAGTTGTGCTTGTAGCCATTGTTCGCTTAACGCCTTTTGAGCAAAGCGACTGGTGGCAAAATTCGGTAATGATCGAGAATTTGTCTATATTAGAGCAATGGTCTCGATCAGTATTCGAAAGTCATAAAGAAACCAAAGTTTGATAGAAACGTTTTTAAAGAGGTAGTCATATGTGTGGCATCGTAGGTGTTGTTGGAAAAAACAACGCG
>NZ_LWGA01001057.1:0-2253 GCF_001635235.1 Oleiphilus sp. HI0117
ATATCAAGCAGGCCTTCAATCAAATCTGCCAGATGCAAGCCACTGCGATGAATGATATTCAAGCCTCGAGACTGTGCATCATCAAGGTCCTGCTTGTCAGTCAGTAATTGCGCATAGCCGAGTATCGATTGAAGCGGGGTTCGCAGCTCGTGACTGATCCCAGATAGATAGCGACTCTTGGCGTCATTCGCTTGCTCTGCATGCTCTTTGGCTTGTTGCAATTCCAGATCGGTTTTCTCATGAGCTTGGATTTCTCGCATCAGCTTACGTGTTTGCCGATTGGACTCAATTTGGGCTACCACCCGGCTCTCGTGCGCCAAGAGAAACAACCAGGAAATCACACCCGTAACGATCAAGAAAATAAAGAACAGTGTGATCAGACTTTGCTTTAGCACCTCCTGATCGGCAATCGCAGAAGGCATCATATGCTCATAAACCAAGGCCAGCATCGCGGCGTTGATCATATTCGTAATAATAAGCAGCCCAGCAAAACGCCCTAGCCTTGAATTCGTAGAACGCACTAACTTGCCTGGCATAAAGCGCCTTAAGAAATTCACCACCTGACGAGAAAGCCTAGCATGAGGTTTGCAGCTATCTAGACAACGCACATCGAGGGAACAACAGAGCGAACATATAGGCTGAGCATAAACGCCACAATAACTCATGTCCTCCACTTCAAAGTCATTGTCACAGACGCCGCAGGTAAGCGTCGGTCCAATAGACGGGTATGGTGACGGTGCAGCACCCGACGAAGCTCTGGTTTTCGCTTCCTCTATAATGGGAATAAGCTCTGGGGACTGTCGCGCTAAGTAATACTTTCCTTTGGTAATATAAGCGATCAGTGGCACAAAGATGAAACAGGCTAACAAAGAAATAAAGTGGCTAAGATTCTTACTTGTCTCGCCAAACACCCCAAGATATGCAGCTAAACCAAGAATACAGGCAGCCACCATTGAAACAGTACCAACCGGGTTAACATCATAGAGGTGACCTCGCTTAAACTCGATATAAGAGGGGCTGAGCCCAAGTGGTTTGTTAATCAATAAGTCTGCAGTAAGCGAGCCTAGCCAACTCACTGCGACAATAGCGAAAACCCCCAAAATTGCTTCGAGTGCCTCATGCACACCTAACTCCATCAGAATCAAAGCAATTGTCACATTGAAGACCAACCAAACAACCCGCCCAGGGTGGCTGTGAGTTGCCCGCGAGAAGAAGTTAGACCAAGCTATCGACCCGGCATAAGCGTTCGTTACGTTGATCTTCATCTGGCAGATAATCACCATAACCGCAGCTAAAATAAGCGACATTGACGGTGAGTTAGTCAGGTAATTAAATACACGTTCGTACATATAAGTCGGGTCGCTGGCGACCACATAAGTAGCCCCTTCTGTAATCGCAATATAAGCGATAAAGGAGCCAAAGAGCATTTTCAGCAAACCGATAAAGATCCAGCCTGGCCCTGATAAGACCAACCAAAACCACCACTTTTTCTTATTCTGTTCAGTCTTAGGAGGAAGAAAGCGTAGATAGTCTACCTGCTCACCAATCTGAGCAACCAAGGCAAAAAATACTGAAGCAGCGGCGCCGAACAATAGCCAATTGAATTCACCTGCATTACTAAGGCCCTTTGGCTGATAGTCTGTCCAAGCAGGCAAAGTATCATATTCGACAATGATCACGGTAGCGATTGCCGCGATTTGTAATAGTAACCACAGAGTTTGCGTCCCGACTTGAAAACGCGAAATAGTGGTAATCCCCCGGATCACAATAGGGATAACCGCCACAGCGCAAATGAAATACCCGATCGATAGCGGAATACCCAGCAAGGCATGTAAAGCCGATGCGAGAATAGCGGCTTCAATCGCAAAGAAGATAAAAGTAAACGAAGCATAAATAAGTGACGTGACTGTGGAGCCTAAGTAGCCAAACCCGGCACCTCGCGTCAAAAGATCAATGTCTAAACCGTGTTTAGCTGAGTAGTAAGCAATTGGAAAACCGGTAATAAAGAAAACCGCTGCAACGACTAACATCGCTGCAATGGTATTCACAAAGCCATAGTTAATCGTTACCGCTGCAGCAATGCTTTCAAGTGCCAAAAAAGCAGTCGCCCCTAAAGCGGTTTTGCCGACACGGCTAATACCCATACGCCGAGCTTTACGAGCGGTGAATCGTAAGGCGTAATCTTCTAGGGTTTGGTCAGCCACCCACTGGTTATAGTGGCGACGAACTTTAAGAATCTTCTGTTTGGCAGGC
>NZ_LWGA01001058.1:0-1916 GCF_001635235.1 Oleiphilus sp. HI0117
GATATCGGTACCGGCCCTGGATTACCCGGTATACCGATGGCCATCTTGTTTCCAGAAAAGCGCTTTTTGCTGGTCGACAGCAATGGTAAAAAGACACGCTTTTTGACTCAGAGTAAGATTACACTTTCGCTAGCCAATATCGAAATAGTGCATGGACGTGTAGAGAGTGTTGCGCAGGATAAACAATTTGACCAAATTATGTCACGCGCATTTACAGCGCTAGATAATATGGTAAAACTATGTAAGCACTTACTTACTGAAAAGGGTGAGTTTTTAGCAATGAAAGGTTTGCATCCAAAAGATGAGATTAATGCACTGCCAATAGATTATCATGTTAAAAACGCAATTAAGTTATGTGTTCCCGCTTGTGAAGAGGACAGGCATTTAATTATCATAGAGAAAACTTCAGCGTAATAAGCATATTGCTATTGAAAGCGTCTATAAGTGAGGGTTACACAGTGCCAGCGAAAATCTATGCGATTACTAACCAGAAGGGGGGGGTTGGAAAAACGACCACCACTGTAAATCTTGCTGCATCGCTGGCTGCGACCAAACGCAGAATTCTCCTTATTGATCTTGATCCGCAGGGAAACGCAACTATGGGTAGCGGGATCAGCAAGAATGAAATTGAATATACGGCCTATGATGTACTGACCAAAAAGGCCGATGTTCAAGAGGTCATTACGCGTTCAGTCGTTGGTAAATACGATGTTATTCCTTCCAATGGCGATCTGACTGCAGCGGAAGTCGAGCTCCTTAATGAGATTGGCCGTGAACATAGACTGAAGCAAGCCTTAAAATCTATTCGTGATGATTATGAATTCGTCTTGATCGACTGTCCTCCTTCTCTAAATATGCTAACCGTTAATGCCTTATCAGCGTCGGACGGCGTTATCATTCCAATGCAATGCGAATATTATGCGCTAGAAGGCTTGGCCGCATTAATGAATACGGTTGAGCAGATTAGAGAAACCATCAATCCGAAGTTAGAAATTTCCGGCATACTTCGTACTATGTATGACCCAAGGAATAGTTTAACCAGAGATGTATCTGATGAACTTCAGGAATATTTCGGTGAACAGCTATATAAAGTCGCAATTCCAAGAAATGTAAGACTAGCGGAAGCACCCAGTCACGGTATGTCAGCATTACATTATGACAAAGCTTCAAAAGGTGCGATTGCATATTTGGCATTGGCCGGTGAAATCGTCAGAAAGAACAAAGCAGCAGCAAAAAAAGCCGACTTGGCTGAAGCATAAAACAATAATTAAGCTCATGACTTTTAAAGGTCATCATCAAGCGTTACTAAGTGAGTAGGAAAATACGTGGCAAAGAAACGAGGTTTAGGGGAAAAAGGTTTAAGCGCTTTACTCAAGGGCTCAAATGTCGACTTTAAAAAAGAAGTTGAAAACGATGGAGACCTTAAGCAACTTCCAGTTGAGTTTCTAAAACGAGGTAAATATCAGCCTCGTCGTGACATGGATCCTGATGCACTCGAAGAGCTCGCCGAGTCAATTCGACAGCAAGGTATTATGCAGCCGATAGTGGTTCGTTCTCGTGGCGAAGACTCCTATGAAATTATTGCGGGCGAAAGGCGTTGGCGGGCAGCACAAATCGCTCAGCTCGATAAAGTCCCCGCAATTATTCGTGATGTTGAAGATGATGCGGCTGTTGCAATGGCGCTTATCGAGAATATTCAGCGTGAAAACCTTAATGCAATGGAAGAAGCCACCGCTTTACAGCGTTTGCAAGATGAGTTTGAACTTACCCAAAGCGAAGTAGCTGAAGCCGTTGGTAAATCGAGGTCAACCGTGACTAACTTGCTTCGCCTGATCAACCTAACAGATGAAGTAAAGTTGATGCTAGAGCATGGCGACTTGGAGATGGGCCATGGCAGAGCGATGTTATCGTTAGAT
>NZ_LWGA01001059.1:0-757 GCF_001635235.1 Oleiphilus sp. HI0117
CCGGTACCCCCGGTGCAAAAGCCTTTCAACAATATTGCGATAATTTGCCAGAAGATAAGATTTTACTGATCTGCGCCGATAAACTCGATGCTTCCACACTTAAAAGCAAGTGGTGTAGCCGACTTGATCAGACTGGTGCCATCATTCAAATATGGCCAATCAATCTACACGAGATGCCGCGTTGGATAGCTCAACGAGCCAATAAAATGGGCTTGAACTTAGCTCGTGACGCCGTTTCACTTTTGTCTGATAGATTAGAAGGCAACTTACTCGCTGCACAACAGGAGCTTGAGAAGCTTAAGCTTCTTCACCCTGACAGCAGTGTCGAAATTTCTACTGAAGATGTGTTGGAAAGTGTTTCAGATGCTTCTCGCTACGATGTCTTTAACCTTACCGACGCCTGTTTGACCGGAAAGGCCAAGCAAAGCGCAAAAATCATCTCCCACCTTCGCCTTGAAGGCGTAGAAGTCACCTTTGTCTTGTGGGCTTTAAGTAAAGAGATTCGCTTACTACTGAATTTGTCTCATGCCCTGAGCAAAGGTCAGCCATTGCCGGCATTATTCAAACAACATCGTATCATTCAAAAACGCCAGGCAGGTCTGTCTGCCGCCGCACAAAAGCACAGCCCTCAAAAGCTATTGGGCCTTTTAGATCAGTGTAAGAAAGTCGATGACCTGATCAAAGGTGTCGAAAAGGGCATTTCCCCTTGGGACGTGTTGACTGATATTACCTTGGCAATTGCTAAGGGATAAAGCCA
>NZ_LWGA01001060.1:0-1078 GCF_001635235.1 Oleiphilus sp. HI0117
CTTAGGACGCTTAGCACCGTATTTAGAACGACCCTGACGTCTATCTGCAACACCTGAAGTATCCAAGCTACCACGAACTGTGTGATAACGAACACCAGGCAAATCTTTAACACGACCACCACGAATAAGAACAACGCTGTGCTCTTGTAGGTTATGGCCTTCACCACCGATATACGATGTAACCTCGTAACCGTTCGTTAGACGAACACGACAAACCTTACGCAAAGCCGAGTTTGGCTTCTTAGGTGTCGTAGTGTATACACGAGTACAAACGCCTCGACGTTGAGGACAAGCCTGCAACGCGGGTACGTCACTTTTCGCGACTACACGTTTACGAGGCTTACGTACCAACTGATTAATCGTTGCCATGTAAGCAAACTCCAATATCTATATTTTTAAAAACCGTTTCATTACAAAACGTCAAACTACTATGCCGAAATTGCTGGCACAATAAAGTTGAGGGGCGCAAGTCTAATGACGCCCCCCTCAACTGTCAAGCAATGCGGTGATTTTTTGTTCACCGCACCTGCATCCACTTACTTAACAAGCAATTACTGCTTATTAAGCTCGGCACTCAATGCTGCAACAACATCCTGTGCACTTACACCCAAGCCCTCTTCAGCGATAGGTGCCAACTTCTGATCTTTCTTACGCTTACGCTCTGAGTGGTAAGCCAAACCTGTACCTGCCGGGATCAAACGGCCCACTACCACGTTCTCTTTCAAGCCACGTAAGTAGTCACGCTTACCTGTCACCGCACCTTCAGTCAGTACGCGCGTTGTTTCCTGGAACGATGCAGCAGAGATAAACGACTCAGTTGCAAGCGAAGCTTTGGTAATACCCAACAACTGACGCTCACACTGCGCAGGCATCTTGTCGTTCGAATCAGCCTCTTCATTAGCTTCCAAGAACTTCACATACTCAACCTGGTCACCCTTGATCAAGTCAGTATCACCAGACTGCGTAATCTCAACTTTACGCAACATCTGGCGCACGATAACTTCGATATGCTTATCGTTAATTACAACACCCTGCAAACGGTAAACGTCCTGCACTTCGTTAGTGATGTATTTAGATA
>NZ_LWGA01001061.1:0-1255 GCF_001635235.1 Oleiphilus sp. HI0117
AGAATTTCACTGGCTGATGGATATGCTGCAAACCATCGATGTCGGCCTCGTGGTACTGGATCGCAACTTTAGCATTAAAGTTTGGAACAGTTTCATGGAGAGCCATAGCGGCATAACTCCATTGCAGACCAAAGACAAGAATCTCTTTGACTTATTCCCTGATTTGCCCAGAGATTGGCTAGAGCATAAATCTAATTCAGTGTTTATGTTAAAAAACCGCTCCTTTATGACCTGGGAGCAGCGACCTTATCTGTTCAAATTCAAAAACTACCGCCCAATTACCGGCACAGAACCATTCATGTACCAAAACGTGACCATCTCACCTTTGGTATCTGCTGATGGAACGGTAAACCATATCGCTATCATTCTCTATGACGTGACTGATATTGCCGCGAACCGGAACGCACTGGAACGAGCGAACTCTGAATTAGAAATGCTGAGTCGAACTGATCGCCTGACTCGGCTAAACAATCGAGGTTATTGGGAAGAGTGCCTAGAAGCAGAGTTTAGCCGTTATAAGCGCTATCACACGACTTGCTCTGTCATTATGTTTGATATTGACCACTTCAAGAAGGTAAATGACACCTATGGTCACCAAGCCGGCGATGAAGTAATCAGGCAAGTTTCTCAGGCACTTCGGGATAACCTTCGTAAAACTGATATTGCCGGCCGCTACGGTGGTGAAGAGTTTGGCGTTATTCTTGGTAACACCGATGCCGAACATTCCATGGTTTTCTGCGAACGTGTTCGCAAACAGATCGAAGCCATGGAAGTTGTTCATGACGGTAAAACAATCAAATTTACCATTAGCTTGGGAATTAGTCAGGCTGTTGAAGCCACTAGCGACTATATGACCTGGCTTGAACAAGCTGACCAAGCCTTATATGCCTCTAAAGAAGGCGGGCGAAACCAGACCAATACATTCTCCCATAGTTAAAATCTAGCGTGCCGCCGAAAGGTGTGTCGCGCTAGAGATAACGTCATCAACCACGACAATTCTAATAATATTTTGGAGTCACTATGATCCGCCGCTCAAAGTTTCAAAACATAAGCTTTGCTATTCTTGCCGCCGCTAGCGCACCAGCACTTTCCCAAACATTAGCCCCTGCTCAATCCGTATCGCCATTACAAGAAGAAATACAGTGGCTACAGGCAGAGACTTATGTTTCTACGGCAACTAAGACTTTGGAAGATATTAAGAAAAGTTGAGCAAGTGTTACCGTCATTACCGCTGCTGACTTAAAAAGAATGGGTG
>NZ_LWGA01001062.1:0-3214 GCF_001635235.1 Oleiphilus sp. HI0117
TCCGGTGGAGCCGCTTGTTAGTGCCATTTTTATGTATATGATGGTAATATACATAAATGATTAATTGGAAACAAATAAAAGGCTTTAATTGGGATGCTGGCAACGAAAGAAAAAACGTTGATAAACACAGCGTAAACCAGTTAGAGGCCGAACAATTATTTTTTAATGAGCCTTTATTACTGCTGCCGGACAAAAAGCACAGTGATAAAGAGCCCAGATACCATGCCCTTGGAATTACCGATGATGGGCGGCAACTACATATTACTTTTACACTGCGTGAAGATAACACTTTGATTAGAGTGATTTCTGCACGACCAATGCACAAGAAAGAGAGGAAATTTTATGAACAAGCATAAACAGCCTCCAAAGTTTAAAACAGAGGCAGAAGAACGAAAGTTTTGGGAAGATAATGATTCCGCTGATTACTTGGACTGGAGTAAGGCCGCAAAAGTAACAATGCCCAACTTAAAACCATCGACGAAAACAATTTCCTTGCGGTTACCTGAGTCTTTGCTTGAAAGCATTAAAATTGAGGCTAATCGAAGAGACATGCCTTACCAGTCCTTAATCAAATCTTGGCTTGCTGATGATGTTCGACAGAATCGCTTAGCTTCTTAAGAGCACTAACGCCCGCCTAAACGGAGGAGTAAAATTGGCGCGCCTTTTTGGCACAAAAAGCGTGACATATTTTACGGAGTCCGTTTGAGGCGCTGGTTATGTTGTTCTTCTTTGCTAGAAGTAGCAACTCGATAAATACAATAAACCACAGCCAAGCCGAAGCCTATTGAACCATTAAATATGTTAGCTAAACCCGCTGTAATAGCGACTGCCAAATGTATTTGTTTATTACGAAGTAACAACCAGCCTAGAGAAAACGACACTATAAAAATAACCGACGCAAGGAAGTAAGGCATGGCCAACATAGTAGCCATTTGGCTAATACTAATCTCTCTATCGCTGGCACCAGTTATGAGCGATAACAATTGATAAGAATCGATGAGCGAAAATATAAGACAATAAAGAGCATTTAGAATAATGCTCGCACCAAGTAACTTTTCAAATAGAGCTTTGTTCATAATCCCTCAAAAAACATAACGCCTTGCGAATGGGCGAGCGACGCGCAGCAAAGCGAGTCCAGCCCCGGGTGTTTTTCCGGGGCGATCATTGCGCAACTGGTTAGGTGATTGATTCACTTTTTGCCTCGATTTTATGACCGCACTTACAGCAATAAAAATACTTATAAGCGAATTCATTCGGGACAAGCCAGACTTTAAATTTGCTGCGTTTGCTCGTGAGCAATTTTACCACTTTACCTGAATGAACTAGAGCTCTTTGTTCGCATTCCGGACACTTAAAAAATGCCGTGATGATTATTGCCGACCAACCAAGAATAATTAATGCTGCTAGAAGCGGGATAAACAAGTTAATAGAAATGAAGATAACTGGAAGAACTAACCAAAATAATTTGGCCGCTATTGACGAGGCTAACCAATAGTAATTAGAGATACTTGTTCAATCTGGTAACCCCTATTTACACCTAACGCTTGCCTAAACGGAGGAGCGAAATTGGCGTGCCTTTTTGCGACAGCAAAAAGCGCGACACATTTTGCGGAGTCCGTTTGAGGCGCTGGTTATATTCATTTCTGATAAGGTGGAGGCGGTTCAGATTTCTCACGAATAAAACCATCTAAACCAATATAGTCACCTTCTTTAACTATACGGCGACAATATGCGAGGTATCTTTTACCTTTTTCAAGAACTACTGGAACAACCGGAAAACCATAAGTATAGGTATCATCGCATTTAAGCATTACAACATACTTACCTTCCTTCAAACCCACGTTAAAATGCATAGACTTCATCATGTTTGTAGTGATAACTTCTGTTGCGTTCTCATCTACGACTGAAACCACTGATGGTCTGTGCCTTACCTTCATAAATGGAATCTTCTCCATATCAATGAAGGCTAAGTCTAATATGCCAATATTATCAGGGTTGTATCTACTTGGTGGAGTTGCACAACCACCAACAAAAAGTGCAATTAGCACTGTAATAAACTTATTAATCACCTTTCTCCTTTAAGAATATAACGCCGCCATTTGCGGGATGAGTTTTATGGCGACGTTTATGCGTTTCTTTGCATAAACGGTGACAGAAAACGAAGATCCGAAAGATGGCCTGGTTATATGATTTTTGCTTTTAGTCTTTTGACCTTATGCTCTTAATTTATTGTTAAGAACTCAGAAACGACGCAATAAACCATACAATAATTTTTATTTTGTTTATCTGATTTTGACCACGATAAACCCTAAATTCTTACCTGAACTGTCAACGAAACCACCCATCAAAGTGACCCGATTACGCTGAGCAAAAAACTAATTTTTAGAACACTGAACCTTGATGATAACCTGACTTTATAAGAAGGCCATCTTTGCACAAAACTAAGAAAACCGCGTACAAGTGTTTGGTACTTTTGCGCATATAACGCCTGCCACAACGGCTTGGGTGAAGTGGCGGCGTTTTTGCGTCTTTTTGCAAAAACGGTGACAGTTTACCCAAGTCCGATTGATGGCACTTGTTATGTGTTTTCATTGAATTTAGGTCATCTATTGTAACCAATATCTGGGTTATTAGATTGATACTTGCGAATGAACTCTACCTCTTTGGCTGCTAGTTCAGACTCTTCACAATCTGGTGACTCCCAAAGTATCTGTTTACGTACTGTGTAATCTTTGCGTACCTCTTGAGGAAGCGTTGCAAAGTCTGCATTTACTGTATCCATATCCGGGCTGCCAAAATAACGATGGCTTCCGATGCTATCCTTGCCTATATATATTTTACCTGTGGGATTATAAGTAATTTTATAGATCTGTTTCATCTGCTCCGGAATTCCATTTTTTCACATAACGCCCAGCTCACCGGAGGAGCAAAATTGGCGTGACTTTTTGCTCCAGCAAAAAGCGCGACACATTTTGCGGAGTCCGGTGGAGCTGCTTGTTATAGCTTTTATTGGTATTCAAATTTGGTTTTAGCCTCACCAGTTTCATTTATAGTTAGTGTAAATGACTTCCAATCACCGCCAGTATGCGATTTCATAACTGAGTGAAGCTTAGGCACAACGGTATAGAGCCGCTCTCTTTCAGGTTTTACAAGTGCCTTTGAGACCCTTTTACCATCAATTACATAACTAAATTTGGATCCTATTGAACTACTA
>NZ_LWGA01001063.1:0-1291 GCF_001635235.1 Oleiphilus sp. HI0117
CAAGTTTATACACATTTTTGAAAATATTTTTTGCGATTAAAAATGCTTTCTGGTATAAAGGCGGGCTCTTTAGTGAGGACTCCAAAAAAGGGTCCGATATTTGAATTTTTTTGAACGTGCTTTCAAGGGACGTTTCGAAGTTGGAGGCAAGGTTACAATGTCTAGAGTATGTCAGGTTACAGGCAAGCGCCCAGTAGCAGGAAACAACGTTTCACACGCAAAAAACCGCACACGTCGTCGTTTTTTGCCTAATTTACAATCTCACCGTTTTTGGGTTGAGGGCGAGAAGCGTTTTGTTAAGCTTCGTGTATCTACCAAAGGTATGCGTATTATCGATAAAAAAGGCATCGAGACAGTTCTTAGTGAACTACGTGCTCGCGGCGAGAAAGTTTAGGAGATTGAGCAATGCGTGATAAAATCCGTTTAGTTTCAAGCGCTGGTACTGGTCATTTCTACACGACTGACAAGAACAAGCGTAACATGCCAGAAAAGATGGAAATCAAAAAGTATGACCCAGTTGTGCGTAAGCACGTGGTCTACAAAGAAGCTAAAATCAAGTAAGATTTTCTACCTTTCGAGGTAGGCAGCTTATTGCTTCCATTGAAAAGCCCGACTTTATTGTCGGGTTTTTTGTGCCTGTCTATGTCTATATTTTCAAAGTTTCAAGCTAATAGCCTTTGGGTAGTTTTACCTCTAATTCGATGGGTAAATGGTCAGATACCGGAAACGTTACCACGCCCGCCCTCTTAACCAATAGGCTACGACTCACCAGAATATGATCTAAGGCCTTTTCAGGGCGCCAGCTAGGAAATGAATGAGATACGCCCGGCAAAGTCACCAAGCCGGCTCCTTTTAGCGGAGAGTCATGCAGTATTTTCTCGGCATGGGTATTCATGTCGCCCATCAACACCACATGGTTATAGTCATCAACCAAATCCCGAACAAAACGTAGCTGCTGTTTTTGGGCACTATCGCTGAGCGACAAGTGCATAATCACCAATACGATCGGATCTTCCTCTTTTCCGTACTCGGCAACAATCACGCCTCGGCCAGGTATTAAGCCAGGCAAGCGATGCTCTTCAACCTTGATTGGCCGGAAACGACTTAACAAGCCATTACTATGCTTTGCTACAGGACCAAAATTTCTATTTAACTGCTGATACCAAAACGGCAAACCTGCATTACTCGCAAGGTATTCGACCTGATTAATAAATCCGCTGCGCAAGCTACCGCCATCGACCTCCTGCAAAGCCACCATATCGTACTGACTAATCAGCTCAGCAATTTTATC
>NZ_LWGA01001064.1:0-3590 GCF_001635235.1 Oleiphilus sp. HI0117
GAGAGAGTAATAACCTCTTTATACAGCCAAGTACTTACTAATCAAGTCATCACTCAGCTTATCCATCGTGTCATTGGCCACGACACGGCCTCTATCCATTAGCCTAAAGGATTGTCCAACGCGTCGAGCAAAGCCAAGTTTCTGCTCTACAAGGATAACCGTCAAGCCTTCTTCTTCATTTAACTTCATCACAACATCGCCAATTTGTTTAACAATGTTAGGCTGAATACCTTCATTTGGCTCATCCAGAATTAACACCTTAGGCTCTATAATCAGCGCTCTGCCAATGGCCAACTGCTGTTGCTGGCCACCCGATAAGTCACCACCGCGGCGATGCATCATTTCGCCTAGCACAGGGAATAGATCAAAAATTTTCTGAGGAATTTCACCCGCGCCTTCCTGACCTTTTAAACGTCCCTTGCGAATAGGCAAACCCACACGTAAATTCTCTTCAACGGTTAGTAATGGAAAGATCTCCCGTCCCTGCGGCACATAGCCAATACCTGCGGGTGCTCGAGCTTCCGCTGTTTTTCCCTGCAAAGGCTGGCCATCCATTAATATTTCGCCATTGGTGACGGGAAGCAGCCCCATGATGGCCTTAAGTAAGGTAGTTTTACCGACACCATTACGGCCCATGATACAAGTGCGTGAACCTGGCTCGATCTGCATGTCCAAGTCCCAAAGGATTTGAGTGCCGCCGTAATGCTGATTAACCTTGTTTATTGAAATCATAATTAAGCCTCATCACCCGTTTCATCACCCAAATACACTTCCCTTACATCTTTATTATTTTGCACCTCGTCCATAGTCCCCTCTGCCAATACAGAGCCTTGATGCAATACCGTCACGGTTTTGGCAATTGATCGAACAAATTCCATATCGTGTTCAACGACCACGACGGTGTGTTCACCCGCTAAAGAGTTCAACAGCTCAGCGGTTCGTTCTGTTTCTTGTGCCGTCATGCCAGCAACCGGCTCGTCAACTAATAGCAAACGTGGCTCAGACGCGAGCAACATACCAATTTCCAACCACTGCTTTTGCCCATGTGATAAGGAACCTGCCAGCATCATACGGTGCTCTTTCAAGCCAATTGTTTCCAATACGTGGTCAATTCGGCCTATCTCTTCCGAACTAAGTGTAGAAAATAAAGTGGGCAGCACGCGCTTGTTTGTTTTTAGCGATAGCTCAAGGTTATCCAGAACTGTATGCGCTTCAAACACTGTGGGCTTTTGAAACTTTCGACCTATCCCTAGCTGAGCAATCTCTGCTTCATCTTTTTCCAGCAAGTTATGTGTTTGACCAAAATAAACCGAGCCTTCGTCACATTGGGTCTTTCCGGTAATCACATCCATCAAGGTCGTTTTACCTGCGCCATTTGCACCGATCAAACAGCGAAGTTCGCCATCGTTGATGTAGAGATTCATGTCATTCAGTGCTTTAAAGCCGTCGAAACTGACTGACAAGCCTTCGATATAGAGAATCACGTTCTTCGATACATCAACATGCACATCGTCTTCGCGCATGAAACTCCATACTTGGTCTCGACGCATCGTTTCTCTCGTGGTATCGAGTACATTCATGATGCTGTCTCCCCGGTTTCTAATTTATTCTTCTTTAGCGTTCGCTTGTCTCTGATTTGCTCCATTAAGCCCATCAGGCCTTTTGGTAAGTAAAGCGTAACGAAGACAAACAAGGCACCCAATGCGACTAACCAACCATCTGGCATAATCGCGGTGAATTTAGTCTTCGCAAAATTCACTAACAATGCACCGATAACTGCACCAATCAAAGTTCCTCGGCCACCTACCGCTACCCAGATCACCATTTCGATAGAGTTAATGGGTGAGAATTCACCTGGGTTAATAATACCGACTTGAGGAACGTACAAGGCACCCGCTACTGCCGCAATCACAGCTGAGTAGACGAACAACCAAACTTTATAGCGCTCAGTACGATAGCCAATAAAACGTGCTCTGTTTTCACCATCACGAATCGCGACAATAACCTTGCCAAAGCGTGATTTAAATATCGCATGACTGGCTAGCAACACTAAACACAATATGACTGAGGTGGCGACAAACAAACCAATTCGCGTGCTGTCTGCTTGTAAATCAAAGCCTAGTATCTCTTTGAAATCTGTTAAGCCGTTGGTCCCGCCAAAACCCATCTCGTTTCGGTAGAAAGACAGCATCAATGCATAAGTCAGTGCTTGCGTCATGATCGATAGATATACACCCGTGACTCGAGACCTGAATGCCAACCAACCGAACACGAAAGCTAGCAAGCCAGGCACCAATGCCACCATGATCATCGCAAACCAGAATTGATCCATACCCTGCCAGAACCAAGGTAGCTCTTGCCAATTCAGAAAGACCATAAAGTCAGGTAGCTCAGGGTGACCATAGACACCACGGTCACCAATCTGACGCATTAAATACATGCCCATGCCGTAGCCACCAAGCGCGAAAAATGCACCATGACCCAAGCTCAAAATACCGCAATAGCCCCAGATAATATCAACTGCCAAAGCCAGCATGGCGTAGCACAAGTACTTACCCAGCAAAGTTATGGTATAGGTGCTGACATAAAACACTGAACCTTCAGGCATCACCAAGTTACCGATAGAGGCAAGGAAAGTGATGGCGAGTAAAAGAATTACAAATGGAAAGGTTCGACTCCCCGGCTGACCTTCTCGGCCCATTAATCCGCGATCAAACAGCGTACTTAAAATACTCATTCTGCCGCTCTCCCCTTCTGTGGAAACAGTCCTTTCGGTTTTTTCTGAATAAACAAGATGATGAATACCAATACCAGGATACTTGCCAGTACCGCGCCAGTAACAGGCTCTAAGAATTTATTAGCGATACCCAAGCTGAAGCCTGCTACCAAGGTTCCCCATAGGTTTCCAACCCCGCCAAAGACCACCACCATAAAGGAGTCGATAATGTAAGCTTGACCAAGATTTGGTCCAACGTTCGTTAGCTGGCTTAGTGCCACACCCGCCATACCGGCGATACCCGAGCCTAGTCCGAAGGTCATCGCATCGACCCAGTCTGTGCGAATACCCATGGCTTTCGCCATATCACGGTTCTGAGCAACCGCACGAACATTCAACCCCAATGAGGTCTTATTCAAAATGAGCAACAATAGACCAAACACCAACAAGGCAAAGGCAAGAATGTAAAGACGGTTCATCGTAAGCGATAGAACCGGATTGATATCTAAAGAGCCACTCATCCAGCTAGGTGTTTCAACTTGACGGTTAAGTGGAGAAAATACGGTACGAACCAATTGCTGCAAGATAAGACTGATACCAAAAGTCGCCAGTAGCGTCTCAAGCGGGCGACCATGAAGGTGACGAATAACACCTCGTTCAATGCAGATGCCGACAAAACCCGAGACTAAGAAAGCAGCTGGAATAGCGACCCAAATCGAATAGTCGATAGCATTAGGCATCAGAAGCTGAACCACATAGGTGGTATAAGCGCCCAGCATGATCATCTCACCATGCGCCATATTAATAACGCCCATAACGCCAAAGGTAATTGCCAGGCCAATTGCAGCAAGCAAAAGGACAGAACCTAAGCTCA
>NZ_LWGA01001065.1:0-1226 GCF_001635235.1 Oleiphilus sp. HI0117
AGTAAGTAGTGTGTTCTTTATCTAAACTTATACTGGCCACTACTGGAACTTTTTTACCTTGATATGTAATCACAGTAAGTTGCACTTCTTCAGCATAAAACTCATTAATCAATAATGGGTAAACATAACTGTCAATAAAAATATTTGAAGCCTTGGTGAAAATATTAGACAGTGGCATTGAAGACAGTTCTTCTTTTTTCCAGCCAAGTAAGGTCAATAGATGCTTATTGCTATAAGTAATAGCTCTCTTAGAATTCACAACTAAGTGACCAGAATGGAAACTGTCTAAGAAAGAATCCACTTCAGCACCTAAGCCTTATTTCTATTTATGAAATCTATAAGTAAAGGCATAAGTAGGGCTGGATCGGTCATGTGGGGGCAGTGCCCCTCGGCCTCAATTAAAGCTAATTGACTATCGTTTATATTTTCAGCCATATATTTTCCGACCTCTGGCGCGGCTAAGGAATCTTTTAAACTCTGAAAAATAAATGTCGGTTTAAGTATATTTCTTAACATTGTTCTGTAGTCAGAGAAGAATGTCGCTATAGCAAACGTTTTTGCAATTACGGGGTCTGTACTGCAAAAACTGCCAGATAACTCTCCAATAAGTTCAGGCGAGTGCCCCGCACCCATAACAAGAGGAGCTAAATAGTTCGCCCACCCTATATAATTCTTGTCCATTAAGTTTATTAGCTCTTCTAAATCTTCTCGCTCAAATCCACCCATATAATCTGGAGGTATATTCATAAAACAAGGTGAAGGGCAAATCATGGTAATATCGGAAATTCTATCACCGCAATTAATCGAGGCAATACCTGCAATAATAGAGCTTACTGAATGGCCAATGATCGAAACATTAGAAAGATCTAAAGCTAATAATATTTCCTCTATATCTTTCGCATAACCATCAAGGCTTGCGTATCTTTTTTTAGAAAAGCTATTTAAGTCTGATTTTCCAGAGCCAACATAATCGAACAAAACAACTTTAAACTGTTTCTCAAGCGCTGGAAGCATGAAGCGCCACATATTCTGATCACAGCCGAAACCATGTGCCAATAGAACTATCTTGTCTCCGTTTCCGGAAATATTGACATTATTTCTTTTCAATATTTCCGCTTTATCGTGGCACATAACTTTTTGATCAATCATAACAATGAACCGTGCAATAAAAAGTGTTGCTGAATTTAAGTAAAGATATTATTAAAGATAGCATAGTAGTAGGTCTC
>NZ_LWGA01001066.1:0-4369 GCF_001635235.1 Oleiphilus sp. HI0117
ACTTACCAACCTAACCTTCAATAGAAAGCCCCATTAGATCAAAGTTTTAGAGTGCTTGCATTAACTTTGTCCCCCAAGCGTCCCGTTACCCCTTTTACTACTTTCTGTAAATTTACTCCCGACTTAAGCAAATGCCAAAAGCGTTGCATGCGCTTTAACGCGTGTTATCACTTTTACGTATTCAAACCATAAATGTCGGAGGAAATTATGACAAATCTATATAAGTCAGTTGGGCTAATAATCGGTGTATCGCTAACTGCCGCATGTTCAACAGTTAATGATGTACCACAAACGCCAGCACCTCAAACAGCAGAGTGTAATTTTGACGGTACGGAAAAGGAAGCTCCAAATTGGGTGTGTACAGGGGTTATGGGTGACCTAGTTACAGGAAGGGGAAGTTATGACCGTAACAGTGCCAGCGAGAACCTCTCATTTCAAATTGCTCAGCAACGCGCTCGAACAGATCTCGCAAGAAAACTAACTGTTGATTTAAAGGCAGCGCTAAGTGATTACGAGTCTATCACTGGATCAGGTCTGAGTGAGCGGGCAGAAAAACATGTACAGGAAATAGGGCAAAGTGAATTAAAGATGCCGCTATCGGGAAGCCGTGTTTATGCCTCGGTTACTGACCCAAATGGGGTGAAGTACGTGCTGGTGGGGATTGATGAAGAGTTGGCCAAGAAGAACAAGAAGCTCTTCATCAAATCGAGCTTTAGAGACGCTGAAGCTAAGTGGACTAAAGAAGAAGCAAAGAAAGCTTACGACGAACTAGAAAAAGTACTGAATAACGAACACTAACAACACTTAAGGATACAACGATCATGACAAACCTAATGACAACTAAAAACCTACTTGGCGCATCTATACTAGCAATTTTGACCGGTTGCGGATCAGGAAGCGATGGCGATTCAGGGCAACCAATAAACCCCGTAAACGAAGGAGGAGAAATTAACAAAAGCGACCTGCCTAAGGTCAACTTTCCAAAAATCGCTACAGGAGAAATTAATGACCAGAATGTTGAATCTGTAATTTCAGAGGTATATCAACTAAACGAGTACTGGTTAAACGAACTGAGATACAAGCTTGAGAACGTTGATCTAGAACTTGGCAATTCGGTAACAACGGCTAGCTATCCGAACGGTTCATCAGATTTAAGCGATCTTTGTGATAGAGGTGGATCGTACTTAGTAGAATTCTACAGCGTTACTTCTTTACAAGATGGAAATGGCAGCCGCGTTCACGGAGCTGGCGATTATATAGATATCGACTTTGCTCAGTGCGGAGCCGATTTTTTACATTCGGGATACTATATTTCGGGCTCGCATCGGTACGATATTTTAAGTGGTTATTTTGATGGCTATGACTACATAGCTGAAAATACCACGGTGAAAGAAACGTATGAAAATAGGGTGCTCGACTATGGAACTTACAATCTAGATGATCTTGAAAGCTTTGTTGAGTTTCAGAATGGCTCGATAACTTTTGACCTTAGAGATGCGAATACCTTGGCAATGAGTGGGCAAAGGTATGAAGAAAAACCTACCAATTTATATTTCAACGACCCTTATCAAATTAGTGATTTTGCGATTGAACTCAGACAAGAACCCGGTAGGTGGAGCTGGGATGGTACTTACTATCTCGATACTGATTCAGCGCTTAACTTTGCGTCGCTTGAACTCAATGTTTCGTATTCGGTCGATATAACAGAAGCGCTCGTCTATACCGATTATAACTCCGAATATTCAGCTGGTGTTGTTTTAGTAACAGGCCTATCAAGTCAGGTAGAGCTTACTTATTACGACACTCATATTGCTTATCGTCTTGACGAAGATGACGACGGCTTCTTCGAAACAGAGAGCATCGTTTCTTACAACGAGCTTTAAGGTAAAGGGAGTTAGCGATTATGAAGTGCATGTTCGATAAAAGAGCATTGGCTATATCTTTAGCGATCTCCGTCACTGGGGGGGCCGCATATGCGGCACCTGTTGAAATGTTACCCCTTAGCGCACGTACATTGGCGCAAGGAGGAGCTGGAGTTGCGGCAGTTAATGGAGCGACCTCTATGGCAATTAATCCAGCTGGTATGGGATTTAGTGAGTTCAACGCTAGGGATACTGGGGAATTTGTGCTTATTGGTGCTACTAGCTATGAAAATACGGGGCTTGGGTCGGACGACGATGGCGGTGTGTTTTGGGCTAAAAGGTACACAAAATGGGCTTTCGGCCTCGGTTTATATGATACTCACAACATAAGAGTGTCTTTTAAAGAGCCCAGTCAAGGAACTGAAGAAGCGGCGATTCTACAGAGTTATGATATCAGCGCAAACGTCGCTTATGCACCGTCAGACAGCGCAAAAATAGGCGGCACATTAAAAATCATATCGGTAAAAGAAAAAGATGTGAGCGATAAGGTAAGGCAAGAGACGTCGGGGTATGGATTACAGTTAGGGGCAAACTATAGATTACTTGATAAACCAATCGACTTCACATCAAGTTCTGGATATTTAGCGTGGGATGTAGGCGCAGCTTACCATTTTGAGTCGACTCATACCCCATTCGAAAACGATTTTAATCATCCCCTAAGAAACCGAGAGATTACAGCATACCCGGAATCAGTATCAGTTGGTTCGAAGATGAGTCTTGGTTGGATCTTTAGCGAAGTAAGTTTCCAACTCAATCTTAACGCAGATTTCGAAAAACTTAAGTACAGCGGGATGTCGGATTTATTGTTTCAAACTAGCGACTCTTTAGATATCGAACTTACAAAGAAAAAGCTCGGTGCTGAACTACTAATCGGTGGTGCCACTTCTTCGAACACTTTTGCGATAAGAGCTGGCATAACAGATCAAACTGGAAATTATTCTGATTTAGCGGATGAACAGCGAGCTTCGGTTGGTCTAGGTTTTGTTAGAGGTGGCTTTTCAGTTGATTTCGCTGCGCAACAGTTTTTTGGGGCTAGCGAGAACAAATTCAAGATAGGAATGCTAGAAATTGGAATCGAGTTTTAAGGTTGTTTTAGAGAAGGTATAGAAAGATGAATATGGTTAAAACGTCTGTAGTTTTTGTTGTGTTGTTTGCTATTAGCTTGAGTACTTTTGCTGCAAAGAATGACACAGCATTTGAGCTTTTTACTGACGCTGAAAGAGCTTTAGAGGAGGGAGACCTTAATGAATCTAAAAGGCTAGCAGAAAACGCGATTAATTTAGTCCCTGGTGATGGTCGTATCACTATCAATAAGCAAGCAAAATACCGATTTGCTTCATTTGGTAGAGGCTTAAAACCAGTTAGGTATTATGATGGTGATGACGTTGATTATCGACCAAACAAGTTACTGAGAAAAGTAAAGGAAAAAGCTCGGGAGCGATCAGAGAGGTTAAGAGCAACGCTGAAAAACGATAACCCGCCTCGCCTTGTAGTAGAACCAAGATTAGTTGATTCAGACTCAGACGGAATTTATTACGAAGATGAGACTCTTGAGATACAAGTGCTCATTAGAAATGAAGGAGAGGGACTAGCTGAAAACGTAAAGCTTATCATTGATGGACGTAGTTCAATGCCAAGTCTACTTTTCAAATCTTTTATCGGTGAGATCCCTCCAAACAGTGAACGGATACATTCGCAAACTATTTTATTGCCTCGAGAATACGATGACGATGAGTTAGATATTGTTGTAAAAGCTGAAGAAATGGATGGCTTTGGCGCCGATATAGCTAAATCGAGTTACCAAATCCACGAGTGGGAAGAACCCAGAATAAGAATTACAACACGGAGAACGTTTGAATCACTAAAGCCTGGGCGCACAAGTAAGTATGAATTGATTGCCGAAAATATTGGCAGCACGCCAGCACGTAATATTGCAATACATACCGAACTAGAAACGAAAGGTATACGTCTAGTCGATGAACAGTGGCCTGAAAGGATAGCCTTGTTAGCTCCAGGAGAACGGCTTCCACTCACTTTATTCTTAAGAGGTGACTTGGAGCTGGATAAGAATACTAAACCGGAATTCAGTATACATATAAAAGACCTGGGTATCGATGACGCGAAACATTCGATAAAACGGATCGCAAATTATTCCTTGCATATCGAGGAAGGTTTTAGATATCACCATTCAGGAAATGTCAAACAATATGCAGTTTCTAACATCGGTTTAGCTGAGGAGGATAAAAGACCGGCAAGGATAAGCAAGAATAGGATAGAACATACTGACAATTATGCGCTCGTTATAGGTAACAGAAACTATTCTAAAATGCCGGGGCTACCCGTTAGATATGCGTTGAAAGATGCAAAATTGATGGCTGACGTGTTTGAAAAGAACATGGGGATTCCAAGTCGAAATATCGCTCAATACCATGATGTTTCCTTAGGTG
>NZ_LWGA01001067.1:0-1178 GCF_001635235.1 Oleiphilus sp. HI0117
CGATACGATCACTACGAACGACTGATATTACAAATTTCAGAAAACATTTAACACAAAACCTGGAAATGAAAGTTAAGACCGTAAACGACGTGTTTACGGTCTTACGCGGCGTGACAAGACTGGCTTACCAGGATCACATTACAAAGACAGACAT
Organism: Oleiphilus sp. HI0117; assembly: GCF_001635235.1. NCBI lineage: Bacteria > Pseudomonadati > Pseudomonadota > Gammaproteobacteria > Oceanospirillales > Oleiphilaceae > Oleiphilus > Oleiphilus sp. HI0117. The sequence goes on from NZ_LWGA01001067.1 coordinate 155, forward strand.
AATGGAACGTATACCTAATCTTGAGAGAGATGAAACAGAGGGTCCTGAAGCTGATCCATATACAATAAAAGAACTGGAAAAAATAATTGAACTAGAAAGACGTGACTACAGTCGACCAGAAATAATAAACATGTTCATCTTTACGTGCTGGACAGGACTCTCTCTTTCGGAAGTAATCGCATTAGCGTGGGAAGATATCGACTTCAACACATACACAGTAAATATTAAACGTGCTTATGTAAGTGACGAATTCAAAGTGCCTAAGGAAGCCTCAAGAACACGCTCTTTTCAATTGTTAAGGCCTGCTATCGATACTTTATTGAAGCAGCATAGATATTCATATACGAACAAACCGATTGAAATCAGTGTAAAGAACAGAAGCAACACACATTCGACATCCTATAAAATCCGACCTATTTTCAAGAACTTCAAATCACAAACAGACGAGCAGCTTTTTAGCAAGCGGTCAGTAGGAACAGCTTATGAAACCTTGTTGAGAGAAGCTAACGTGCGGCATAGAGGCCCAAATCAGTGTCGACATACTTTCGCATCGATGCTAATAACAAAGTATGTACCACTTGGTATTGTTGCTGAAATTATGGGGCACACATCAGAATCGATGCTAAAAAAGCATTATGGAAAAATAATACATGAAGACAGACCTAGCACTGCTAAGTTGATTTCACCATTTTTAGGATTAGAATAAGATTTTAACGTGCTAGGAGGTGCACTAAGGATCCCGTTTTTACCCCAAAGTTGCCCCAAGAGGCTTTGAATCTTAACTAATAACTTGGGAAATCAAGGAGTAAAAATGGCGGTGAGCCAGGGATTCGAACCCCGGGTGGGCTATTAACCCACGCTGGTTTTCAAGACCAGTCCATTCAACCACTCTGGCAGCTCACCGCAATTGCTTTCATGTCGAAAGCGAGGTGTATACTAATGATTTTTTTAGCGGTGTCAACGATTTATTTTTAAAGTTTTTGAGAGTTGAATTTTCTATACTCGCCACTATTATAGGCATGTA
>NZ_LWGA01001068.1:0-1154 GCF_001635235.1 Oleiphilus sp. HI0117
ACCCCATAAGTCAGTACTTACTGTCATCAAACCAAACAGGCTACCGTCCAGAAATGTCGCACAGACAAATGGAAATAACAAAAATACCGGGACGCCAATCTTATTCCGAAGATCTTTTGGCAAGACATAAGGCAAAGCAATGACAGCAGCGAGACTCAATAAAGCAAGATTCACTCGCCACAGTTCTGAGCTGGGGTAACTGCCATACATAAATTGTTGCATCCAGGCAGAAACAAATACCCAACACGCGCCTTCTTTAGAGCAAGCTTCCTGGCTGTCACCACTCCAGTCGGCTGAAAAAATCAGCCAATCCAGCATGCCAGGAACAACGGAGAATAAAATTGCTAGGATAATAATAGTAGCTGTTGAATCGAAGATATTAGAAAAAAGGTTTTCTTTAATCCAGCCAATGACACCAACTGTATCCTTGGGTGCCGGTTTATCAGGCAGCGCTTTAAACTCTCTCATCATTTACTTCCTTTCCACCAAAGCGACTTTCGAATTGAATCGATTCATAACAAAGGAAATACACATGTTTATGACAAAATAGACCGCCATTGTCATAAATACGATTTCTATCGCTTGTCCCGTCTGATTGAGTGTGGTGCCGACAAAGACAGTAAACAAATCCGGGTAACCAATAGCTGTAGCCAGCGTCGAGTTTTTCACCAAGCTTTGATATTCACTATTTAGCAAAGGCGTGATGACTCTCATCGCCTGGGGCACGACGATCAGTGACATAATCTTTCGCTCACTTAAGCCAACACTACGTGCGGCTTCAGTTTGTCCATGCGGCACCGATTGAACACCCGCTCGAACAGCTTCTGCAATGAATGCACCGGTATAAATACTTAAAGCTAAAACCAAAGCCATTAGTTCCGGGATTATTGAGGTTCCACCGCTGATATTGAAGCGCCCAAGCTCTGGGTATTCCAAGTGAAAAGGAACACCCATTATTAGTGTTGTCAGTAGCGGCAGCCCAAAAAGAATACCCAGACTGACTGAAAATACAGGAAACTGCTCGCCCGTATCATCTTGCCTTCTATGCGCCCAGCGGCGAAGAAAGAATATGCCAGCAATCGCTATACACAATGAAGCGTATACAAACATTGAGCCTTGCTCATCAATCACACTTGGGATAAACAAGCCTCGAA
>NZ_LWGA01001069.1:0-949 GCF_001635235.1 Oleiphilus sp. HI0117
ATTTCACACGCTGATAGCCACCTGGCACATTAGAAATTAAACCTTTTAGCTCCAAGCTCACCAGGTTTTGCAATAGCACGCCAGCTTCCAGTTGGCTCTCGCTAGCTAGAACGTCAAAGGAGGTACACTGAAAATCAATCAGAGGTAATAGCTTTCCTTCATCGGGCAAAAGTTCATGTGACAACTGAGTTTCAGCTGCATGACCCTCAGCCTTGCCCACTATAGCGCTTGTACTGCGCCCAATCGGACTCTCACGCTTTGAGTTATTGGCGGAAGACGCTACCGTCATACAAGAGTCCCGACAAGGAAAAGCTAGAATATCCTCGACACATGTCACCAGCTGCGCTCCCTGTTTAATCAGATCGTTGCATCCGGCAGCCACTTCACTATCAATAGGCCCTGGAATGACATATACCTCCCGATTCTGTTCTATCGCATAATTCGCAGTGATTAATGATCCGCTTTTCAGGCCAGCTTCAACAATCAATGAACCCTGAGAAAGCCCCGAAATCAAACGATTTCGTCGCGGAAAATTTGCAGGCACAGGCAGAGACCCTAAAGCCATTTCCGACACCAGCACTCCTCGATCCATAATTTGCTCTGCTAGTTTTTGATTTTGCCTTGGGTAAACAAGATCTAAGCCCGTCCCCAAAACCGCACAGGTAATGCCACTTGCTTCCAAGGCTCCTCGATGGGCCAAAGTATCAACCCCCAAAGCCAAACCACTAACGACATTCTGGCCCTGAAGGCTCAACTCATAGGCAAAAGAATAGGCATGCTGTTTCCCGGCCATACTTGGTTTTCTGCTACCCACAACGGCTAAGGCAGGCAACAATAAAGACTCCAGACAGCCTTTCAGATAGATCATAGGCGGCGGACAAAATACTTCCTTTAATAAAGACGGATAGCCTGCATCCTCAATACTTAATATATGCTGTCGCGCAGGTTC
>NZ_LWGA01001070.1:0-3930 GCF_001635235.1 Oleiphilus sp. HI0117
TCACCATTTTTTAAAGTGCGGTTTATATCAGCATTTAATGATAAGTCTAAATTCAGGAACTCACGTTCATTTTGCTCATTAACCCGTTCAAGCGTCGCGCCTTGAGGGTAAGCTGAAGCCAACATACCACCGGAATATGAGAGAAGATCAGAAACGGAGCCACTACCTTTAAGCTCATAATATGCTGGGCGTTTAATTTGGCCCTTTATTGCTACTTGAGGGCCAACAGCTGGAATAAATACCACATCACCAGATTTGAGCTGTGCATCAACCGAGGTGTCGCCTTTTAGCAGCAAGTCATATACGTCGAGCGATTGAACAAGCTTACCTTTGCGTTTTAACTGAATATTACGCAGTGAACCCAACTCTGAAACACCACCACTCAACACTAGCGCATTGGTCATGGTCGAGAGAGAGCTAATCACATAGGAACCCGGTACACGAGCTTCACCCAATACAAAGACCCGAATCGAACGCAAGCTTCCCATCGAAACACTGGCTTTAACACCAATCATCTTTTGATCAATCGTCTTTTTTATTTTTTCTTTGGCTTCAGAGAAGTCTAGGCCAGCTAAACTCATTGGGCCTAAGTCAGGGATATAAACCTGCCCCTCCTGATCAACGACCAATTCGAAGAATTGGCTTTCTTTACCATAGAGATTCACTTTTAGTGAATCACCCGGGCCTAATACATAATCAGATGAAACAGGAACATCAGTAATAGGTGCAAAGGTCGTTGGCTGGCCGGCGAATAGGTCGTAGCCGAAAGCAGGCAGTTTGCCTTCTTCCATTTCAGTATTGGTGTTAATCTCTCCGCCCACAGACTCAGCTACTTGCTGCTGAGCCACTGGCATGACGCTGTTAGTTTGTGCAACCACAGGCGTTTGCGCAGCATTTACATTGGGAATATCCACACCAAACTGCTTGGCTAAACGAGCCTGCTCAGCTGCAGGTAGACCCTTAAACTGTTCGAGCTGCGCCGGTGTAGGCTGTAGGGCAATAGATTGAAGCGAGAATAAAGCTGCTATTACAAAAAGAAATGCACGCCCAGTGAGCCTTAGGCGAGAGAGTGTATCGATCATTCCTGATTCCATCATTATTAGAGAGTACTTCACTGTGATGACCATGCATGACGATCATCTTAATGGGCGCTAATTTAGCATTTAAAGGAGGGGCTTACTAGTTGGTGGAGTGGTCTATTTTAACATTTGTTTACATTATTTGATGTTTGTCATTCCTTGGAACCCTAAGAAATAAACATTTGAACCACCGAGGACACCGAGCGCTTCGCTACACAGAGGAAGAGATTGAGACACATCTAAAGAAAGCTATTATCTTTTCTCGGTGCAGGCCACAGGCCGCTCTGTGTTCTCGGTGGTGAATCAGCTTTTATGTCTTAATCTTTAAGGGATAAACCGATGAACCACCGAGGACACCGGGCGCTTCGCTGCACAGAGGAAGGGATTGAGACACATCTAAATGAAAGCTTTAATCTTTTCTCTGTGTAGGCCGTAGGCCGCTCTGTGCCCTCTGTGGTGAACCGTCTTTTATGTTTTGATCTTTAAGAAACAAACACTTGAACCACCGAGGACACCGAGCGCTTCGCTGCACAGAGGAAGAGATTGAGACACACTAAAAAGCTATTATCTTTTCTCGGTGTAGGCCGCAGGCCTCTCTGTGCCCTCTGTGGTGAATCTGCTTTTGCGTTTTGATCTTTAAGGGCTACTTCTCACTACTCCGAAATAACTTCTGCACTAAAACCTTCGAAATCTGACAAGTGCTTTTCAATTACTGAAATCACAATATCTAAATCGAGCGTTTGGTAATCATGCACTGCAATATTTCTTAAGCCAACCATTCGCTTCATCGCGCCAGAGATGTCGACCGTAATCAATTTTGCCCCTGCTAGAATATCGAAACTATCACGTGCCGACTGAGGTATTCCCAGCCGGTGCACGCGAATTAGATAATTTGCTATATCAATTGAGGCCTCACACGCTCTTTGAATATTCAATAAGACAGAATCTTGTTTGGTGTAATTTTGTTTAAACTCTGCCTCGCTAGTAAATTCCTCGCGAACTCGCTGCAAACACCGTTTTATTGTTGCGAGTTTATTCAGTATGACATCATCCATGCTTCATTCCTTTAAGCTGAGCGACAAAGTCAGCCATAATCGCTTCACGCCCCTCTTGTAAACGGCCATACATGCTGAGAACACGCGTTTCGAAAGGCATCGCAGCGTCACAAGCATCATACAGCAACTGACCTCGCTCTATAATTTGCACATTCAAAACCGTGGTCGATTGAAGCAAGTCAATCAAATCAACTTCTGCACAACAGGTATTTGCCAGGAGCTCTTTAAGCTCCCATAAGGTAGATACGGGTATTTTTTTCTCTGCCATGACTGCGATATCCCAGTCACTCGAAGGTCGAGCTTCATTAGTAGCTCTTGAGCCAAAGAGGTAAATCAATTTAACACTTGGTAGATGTTTTTTTATTAGAGAAACCAGCTCGGAGTTTTCCATATCGCTTAAACCGTTTCAGTGGCTTTGTCATTTTATGATCTAGATAATAGACAGAATAACACGAGTGATAGGATCTTGCTTATGACGGCTTTGATATTTTTATTTCTCTGTGTAGGCCGCAGGCCTTTCTGTGCACTCTGTGGTGAACCTGCTTTTGTGTTTTGATCTTTAAGGGACAAACATTTGAACCACAGAGGGCACCGGGCGCTTCGCTGCACAGAGGAAGGAATTGAGACACATCTAAAAAAAGCTTTGATCTTTTCTCTGTGTAGGCCGCAGGCCTCTCTGTGCTCTCGGTGGCAAATCATCTTTTATGTTTTGATCTTTAAGGAACAAACACTTGAACCACCGAGGACACCGAGCGCTTCGCTGCACCGAGGAAGTGATTAAGAAATACTAAAAAGCTTTTTATCTTTTCTCTGTGTAGACCGTAGGCCGCTCTGTGCTCTCTGTGGTGAATCGTCTTTAGTATTTTGACCTTAAAGACTTAAAAGTGATTGAGCCTGCTTATCGTATGACCTTTGAACAGTAAGCAACATTTCTACTAATTCAATTGCCCTATTAAGTGCAGACGAGAACTCCTCATTATCTTCAACATAATCATGAACCAAACGATTTCTAAGATTTCTCGCCTCTATCCACTGTTCGACCGAAGCAATTAATCCAAGCTTTTCCATTCGTCCCAAGTTATTGATTGCAGAACTTGGCGTTTCAAGCATTTGTTTTAATAACTCGGGAGTACACTTATCACCTAAGTGATCTTGAAGCCTGCCAAACCTTGCGACAAACGCATCGACCCGCTCAGCCATATCTAGATCATCTTCAAGACCAGCAACCCATTGGGGATTAACTTCTTCAGATTTTAAGCGGCTCCACGTCAACTCCAAGTGCTTTGCTTCCTTTTCTGCCACTTTAATCAAGTGTCGTAAACGGTCTTTATTATTACCCATTAAAATAATCCTTCTCTATTTTTTATTTAGAGCGCTATTCCTTGCGCTTTAGCTTGCTTATGAATAGTTTGATACGGCGTTAGTGCATCCACCAAAATCACATCTATTTTTTGATCGCCGATTGCCATCTGAATTTTTGCCGCGATTCGAGCAGCGGCCGACGCCCTATTTTCAATTTGTCGCGCCGTCTCAACAAAAAGGTCGATATCCCCCCCCTTTGCGGAGTCATCTACTCGTGAACCAAAAAGAATCACCTCTGCCTCAGCGCCTAAAACTGCCTCTACAGATTCTTTAATTTTTGATACTTGAAATGAACTTAGCCGCACAGCCTACCCTCAACAATTCTTAGTGTTGTCAGTATAACAGGGAAATACTGAGAGCGTGCTTAAGGCGCTTTTAAGAAAACGCTTTCTTTTCTCGGTGCAGGCCTCAGGCCGCTCTGTACCCTCTGTGGT
>NZ_LWGA01001071.1:0-1202 GCF_001635235.1 Oleiphilus sp. HI0117
GTTTGTCTCTGCTCATTCTTTGACCTAAAGGTCAAAGAAGATAACAAATTTTTGGTGAATTAGAAATTAATAGCCCTCTACAGGCCACGGCAGACGGGAGCTTCAGAGGGTTTTGCGATATATGGAGGCAAAATCCCTAGGACCCCTTATTGGTTATCAGAGATAATCGAGCCGCGCATACGGCTTCTATCATGCACCGCTCAGCTCGTCTACCGCGGCTCAAAGAGAGGGATGGAAGAACTTAGTATGGCTGACGACCGAAAAAATAAAGGTATTCTCTTCAATAAAAACAATAAGTTAAGTCGATTCTATGAGCAATTGTACCCCGATATAGTCGGTCACCCATCCGAACAAAGGGGCTGTTTTTATGATTCAATTGAAAAAGTTTTCAGGGCTTTCTAGTCAATGGCTATTGAACTTTTCGTATGAGAGAGGAATCACTCAAGCCGAAATTGAACAGTCTCTGGATTTGGAAAAGGATTCCAACGGTGGGTACGAATTTCTGTCGATGGAAGATTATATCCGACTCATTAATTGGACAGCTAAACGTCTCGATGAATCTCTACTAGGCTTACAACTTTCAAAGGTTGTCAAGGGTTCTGACTTTGGTTCAGGAATGCTTACCGTCTATCACGCGGCCACATTGAGAGACGTCTGTTTATGTTTATCCCGATACGATCAAACGATATCTAAAGCAATTGTTATCGATTTCATTGAAGGTAAAAATGAAAGCCGGCTAGAATATCGCGTCAACATTGCACCCGCTTTTGATATCTCTCAAGAAGTTGAATTGGCAATGGCATTATTGATGAAGCTTTTGCGTAAGCAATTGGACGATGCCTGGAGTCCTCTGGAAGTTGGATTTAGTCATAAGCCCAATTCAAGTATTGAAGACTACTACGAATTCATTGGTAAAAATGTAAAATTTGAACAAGCCGTGAATTACTGTGCAATCAGTAGTTCCGATCTTAATCTTGAAGCTACTCCCGCAGACCCCAATATGCTGAAAGTACTGCGGGAGAATGCAGATCAACTTCTGGACAAAATACTGAAAATCGACGACATTGTTGGTCAAGTTAAATTCTATATTGCCCGGACGCTCGGCACGGACGCCTGCTCGGCGAACCACGCGGCAACGCAATTTTTTATGTCACGCAGAAACCTGACTCGACAACTAATGACCCGAGGTACTTCCTTTCGCG
>NZ_LWGA01001072.1:0-3411 GCF_001635235.1 Oleiphilus sp. HI0117
TCTTGAGCGATAACGTACTCTCTTCTATCTCTTACTTGCATCAGTTTATTCGGTATAGCGAAGAGCAAAACCTGGAACTCAATTACTCACACATTACTAACACACTAGAAAAGCATAAGGGGCAGGACTTTATCCCCTTTAACGATTTCAAGGACTTTGTTCATGACATTTATAGTAAGTCCAGTTGTCCATGGCTAGGCCTTCACTTTGCCCAAAAAATTCAGCTTTCCAGCCATGGCAGCTTAGGTTTTGCCGTTTCTCACGGTATTGACTTAGGCGAATGCCTTGAGCTGATTAGCCGCTATTATCAAACCCGCTTGCAAGCCATCGGAATTAACATTCAAGTTAATGGCGAAGATTGCCTTTTAGAAATTAAAGAAACTTGTACATGGGAGCCCATACGAGAATTACTCTACGAAGTTTTACTCGCGTCTTTACTCAACGTTATAGAGTTTGTAATTGGCAAGGGCGTCGAACAGTGCACCGTTTGCTTCCCCTATAAGGCACCCGCATGGCAAGACAAGTACGTAGAGCTACTGCCTTGCTCTGTTCACTTTGACGCTAAGACTGCCGGAGTCACTATCCCAAAGTCTTTACTTAAGATCACCAGCGTTACGGCAAACCCTCGCTCTGTTGAACTGGCGCGCGCACAATGCGACGAAGAGCTTTCTCGTCTGAACCAATTTGATAGCCTTGAACAAAAAGTTGTCTCGCTTGTTGAACAGGCTCACGATTACTCTTTATCGATAGAAGAAATCGCGAGAAACCTGAATATGTCCAAAAGCACACTCGCGAGAAAGCTAAAAACAGAAAATACTTCTTTTAGTAAGGTCATGGCTAACTTACGAAAAGCTCAGGCAAAAAACTTACTACTGAATACCCAATCAAGCATTGAAGCCATTGCACTGACTCTAGGCTATGATGATGCTTCCAACTTTAACCGTTCATTTAAGCGCTGGTTCGATAGCTCACCATCGCAATTCAGACAAGCTCACAAACAGTCCTTATAAGCCAAGATCTAGTCTTTATTGAATCAAAATGACTACTAGTTGAGCCCAAATAACCTGTTTGCGCTAGTCACGCTCTCGTAGAATGGTTTTCATCAAAAGTGCCCACGCACCTAGATTAAACCCTATAAGAAAAACAAGAGAGCGTATTATGAACACTACCGTTTACCCTCAGCAAACTGGCGCATGGATCCGTAGCAAACGCTACTGGTACTTACTCTCTATCCTTACGCCAATGATTCCTTTAGCCTCCGCTTATGCTGCCGTTGAAACCGGTTATGGCCTTTGGCTTTGGTTTACTGTGGTTTTTCTTTACGGCATGCTACCTCTAGCTGATCACGTATTTGGTGAAGACCGCGCTAATCCAGACGACGAACTCGTTTCACAGCTCAAAGACCAAAGCTATTATGTCAATATTATGTATATTGCGACCGCCTTGCACTGGGTTTCTCTCGTTGGTATCGCCTTTGTTGTATCTCAATATAACTGGTCCTGGATCAATATACTCGGCGCTGCACTCAGTGCGGGTATTCTCAACGGCTTAGGTTTGGTTGCAGGTCATGAAATGGGGCATAAAGTGAAAGATAGAAAGCAAGTTGCCGCTGCGAAAGTCATGCTGGCTACCAGTGGTTACGGCCACTTTTTTATCGAACACAATAAAGGACACCACAAGGATGTTGCAACACCAGAAGATCCAGCATCTTCACGCTTTGGAGAGAATATTTACAAGTTTGTAAAAAGAGAGATTCCTGGTGCGTTTCGACGAGCCTGGGGGCTCGAAGCAAACCGCTTGCACCGTTTAGGAAAATCAGAATGGTCTTGGGATAACGAGATTCTGCAACCAGCAGCGCTCACCATTTCAGCCTATACCCTGATGCTTGCCTTTTTTGGCCCGGTTATGATCCCCTTCCTATTAATCTCGGCCGCTTATGGTTGGTGGCAGCTGACATGCGCCAATTATGTAGAACACTATGGATTACTTCGTTTGAAAAAAGAAAACGGCCGCTATGAGCGCTGCCAACCTCATCACTCCTGGAATAGTAATCACAAAGCATCCAACCTGGTTTTATTACACCTTCAGCGACATTCAGACCATCATGCGCACCCTACACGCCCATATCAAGTTCTTCGTGATTACGACGACGTCCCCTCTCTACCTTCTGGCTACCCGCTTATGTTTTTGGTTGCCATGATCCCACCACTCTGGTTTTCAATCATGGACAAAAAAGTCATAGATTGGGCTGGTAATGATATGGACAAAGTCAATATAGACCCAGACTCCAAAGAACTGGTCTACAACAAATATCACCAGCCACCTGTGAGTGATAAAGTCAGCGAAACAGCCGAAGCAGCTTAAGAGACATAAGGAGGTTTAGACCATGAGTCAATTTCAATGCCCTGACTGCGGCTATATATATGATGAAGCTAAAGGTGCCGAGCACGAAGGCTACCCCGCTGGCACTAAGTGGGAAGAGGTTCCTGAAGACTTTCCCTGCCCTGAGTGCTTTGTCAGAGAAAAACCAGACTTCATCGCCCTATAAAGCAATCAACTTACCCGGACAGAGCAATGCCCGGGTATTTCTACAAAAGGCCAAGCTTGATCTATATCAGCTTGGCAGCATAAATAATTTTATTTTAGAGCGAACCCGGAGCTCACACTCGTTCCCATTAATTCACCCACGCGATGCCCAGAACAACTATCACGTTTATCAAGCTGGCACATACACTAAGCAAACGACTGCAGCACCACCACACAACTGTTTACTGGTTTTGACGATCCGTGAACTAGAATTTGTTTAGGCCCTTTTCCTTACCTTTATTTCGCTTTCAATGCGCTCTAATCTAGGCTTGCAAATATTTCGCACAGCAATCGCAAAGGACAATTCACTATGCACCTACTCAACCCAAAGAAGTTTGCTCAAGAATAACCTGACAAAGAAACGCGCGACATCATGCTAAAGACTATCGACTTCTTTGAAGGGCTAGGGCTCGCGAAAACCAAAGCCAATTATGAGAGTCGACGCTGGTACACTGAGTTTCTTGAATTCAACAAGAAGGAACAGATTTTTGCCAAACTACTCACCCCAAAAGGGCTCGGAAAAACTCGCTTCCACGACTATCACTTGGCGTATGATAAATGCGACTTGCCCAACGTCAATATTTTCAAAAAGCAGATAGCCATCTTCAAAAAAATGCTCATGCTGGCCCGCCCAAATAAGATGCAAATTAAGGACATCGACTTTTTACTCATTGTCGGTGAGTTATTTACCTTGGTCGCTTACGGCCAGTTGATTTTAGAAAGCTGGGATCTGAATGAAATTGACGATGACCTAANTGATCAAATATTTGATTTTATGGTCAGAGACTTCTCAAAATATGCACTTCAACTTTACTCTAAAACTAG
>NZ_LWGA01001073.1:0-6315 GCF_001635235.1 Oleiphilus sp. HI0117
CCATTCTGACTTGAAAAGAATATTTGGTAACTTTGAAAATATCGCAGCGAATAAGAAGTTTGTAATTCTCAAAGCTGGGAAGTAAGCCATTCCTTAAAATATGAATAATATTCATGTTTGTGTTAGTCTGGGATTTTATGATCTCAGGTAGGCTGGACTTTTACTTGGTTTAGACTGCAGATCCAAAAAAATAATAAGACTAGTTGGATAATATGGACGCAAACTATTTTTCTAAGCTATCGCTCGCTCTGAGTCAGGCAGGCCTTGCTAGCCCTGTACTGCTTGTCGATAAATCTTTGTTGGATGAAAATATTGCACGCTTGAAAGAAACCCTAGAAAAAGGGTTTGCCTATCGAGTGGTGGCAAAATCTTTACCCAGTATTCCTATGCTGGAATATATACTGTCCGAAACTAATTCCTCTCGTTTAATGTGCTTTCACCTTCCTTTTCTTATACATATTGCAGAGCATAAATGGCCCGTAAAGCCGGACTTGTTGTTAGGAAAACCTATGCCTGTCATGGCGCTTAGAGCTTTCTATCAGTGGTATGAGAAGCAAGGTGAGCCGCTAGACTTTGAGCCAGCAGAGCAAGTTCAATGGCTGATTGACTCAAATGAACGCTTGAACGAGTACGAGGCTGTTGCTTTAGAGTCAGGGCTCAAGATGAAGGTTAACCTTGAGGTCGACGTGGGTTTGCATCGTGGTGGCTTTGCTGACATGAGTGAGTTTAGGTCTTGTCTAGAGCGTATTAAACAATCTGATTTATTGAGCCTTAGCGGACTAATGGGTTACGACTACCACGTTGCCAAGGCGCTTAATATTTTGGAAGGAAGGGCTGTCGTGGCTCGTGCTGCAAAAAGTAGCTATCAGCGTTTTGTTAATGTGGTTGACGAAGTATTTGGTTCTCATGAAGGGCTATGTTTAAACGCAGGGGGAAGCCCAACTTATTCCTTGTATCAGCAAGGCGATTTTAGGAATGAATTAGCAGTTTCGTCAGCTCTGGTTAAGCCCAGCGACTTTGATATTCCAACTCTGGAGCATCATGTGCCTGCCGCATTTATTGCTGCCCCCATTTTAAAGGTAATTGAAAAACCAAGTTTGCCCATTGCTTCATCTTTATCTCCTTTTTTGCGGAGTGCGAAGCTGTTACCGAAGAAGGCGTGCTTTATTTATGGTGGCAATTGGCTTGCTGATCCGTGCTATCCAGAAGGCTCTGAACGAGTGAAGTTGTACGGTTGCTCAAGCAATCAGGAAATGTATTCGCTTGCAGAGTCTTCTGAGCTAAAGCCTAACGACTATATGTTCTTCCGGCCCAGACAAAGTGAAGCCTTGTTTCTCCAGTTCGGGCAAATAGCTGTCTATGATCAGGGAAAGATTGTTGCTTGGTGGTCTGTATTTGATACCTCAAAAACACCTCGCTGGGAGCAATAGTTGTAGTGATGGGTATTTTCTTTATTCTCGTTTTACTCAGCTTTCCCGCTGTGTTGATTGTCGCTGCTCAGCGCTGGGCCATTCTCGACAAGCTGGGTGTCGTGGTGTTGGCTTTTGCCTCGGGTATTGTGCTATCGGGTTTCAATATCCAGAACTACTTGCCCGGTAGCGATGTGCTCTCGATCCAAACTCAGGTAACTGAAGTCGCCATAGCCTTGGCAATTCCAATGCTGGCTTTTTCAATGGATATTAAGTCTGCTTTTCACTTGGCTGGGCCAACGATTAAAGCCATGATTCTAGCATTGTTTAGCGTGATGATTATCACGACGATTCTGTCTTTACTGTTTGATGGGCGAATAGAGCATTTGTGGCAAGTTGCTGGATTAGCGGTCGGCGCGTATACCGGAGGAGGCCCGAATATGGCGGCTATTAGTGCGGCAATTGAAGGTGAGCAGTCGGTGTTTATTACGATGACCAGCTATGATATTTTGCTGTCGGCCTTATATCTATTATTTGTTGTGAGCCTCGCAAAACCGCTGTTTAGCCGGTTTTTAAAAGCCTTCAATGAAAGCGAAAAGTTGCCCTTGAATAGCACGTCGGGTGGGGGGCTCTTTGATCACTTGAGTGATGAAAGTTCACATGCCTATAAGCAGCTAGTGAGCAAAGAAAATGTTTTAAATGTTGCCTCTGTACTCGGCTTTGCAGTGTTGGCATTGGTTATTGGTATAGGCCTTTCTCAGTTGTTCCCGAAAAGTATGTCTTCAGTAGTGACGATAGTGGCGATTACGAGTGCTGGTCTGGGCTTGTCATTTTTTCCTCAGGTAAAGCGTTTGAAGCAGAGCTTTCATTGCGGCATGTATTTGGTGCTAGTGTTTTGTTTTACCATGGGCACAATGACCAACTTGGAAATTCTAAGTGCTCTGAATGTAGAGTTATTTCTCTTTATCGCCTTGTTATTGGTTGGCACGTTAATTCTGCATGCTAGTTTATGCAAGCTATTTAAAGTCGATACAGATACCTTCTTGATTAGTTCGGCCGCAGCCATCATGTCGGTGCCATTTATACCCGTCGTGGCGGGTGCTTTGAAGAATAAATCGCTAATAGTCCCAGGTTTCGCCGCTGCAATTCTTGGCTATATCCTGGGTAACTATTTAGGGATTACGCTCGCCTACTTGATACGCTGGTTGAGCTCTTAAAGTAAATCGTTGCCTACCAACTCCAGGACAGTCCAATATCAACTGATAAGCCAGAATCCGCTAGGCCGTTTTCAACGTTATATAGTGATGCGACGGTATTTTTCTGATCAAAAATATTATTCACGTTTATATACATAGCACGTTCGCCTTCGCCTGATTTAGAGTCGAAGTGTTTAAGAAGGCTGAGGTCAGTACGAAAATAATCATCTGCATCCTCTGGCGCAATTTGCGTCACCTCTAGCGTTGTCGGGTTTGTCGAGGTTATATAGTCACCCTCACTATAGTTGAGCATTGCTCTTTGTTTGATTGATAGCTCGATATTGCTATCAGCAAGTAGGTAGTTACCCTGAAGTGTAAAAATCCACTGTGGGAAAGCTAAATAATCACTATTGAGTTCTTTATTCTCGCTTCGAACATAGCTACTGCTGCCAACTAACTCAAACCTCTTGAACTGTTTTCGACCAGAAAGCTCAACACCATAAGACTCATTTCTACCTGTGTTGAAATATTTCTGAGAAGAGCCCGTTGTTGGCACTAAAACGATGCCTTCTTTCCAGCGACTTGAAAACAGAGTTAACTCTGTAGAATAGTCATTAGCGAGAAAATGATTGACCCACTCAATCGTATCAATTTCCTCTGGTTTGATGCTCTCGTTTGCTTCAATTGCCTGAACAGAGCCAAATCTCTCAATTGCTGTGGGCGCTCTAAAAGCGTGGCCGTAAAGAAGCTTGGAGCTATAGTTTTCATTGACTTTGACAATGAGCCCTGCTCTTGGCGAAAGGTGAGAGCCGACATCTGAGTAATCGTCTGCTCTGAGACCATAGACAGCATGCAGTTTGTCATTAAATAAGCCTGTCTTGGCTTGGAATAGTGCATACCTAATGTGTCGTTTAGAATTCTTATAAGGGTTGTCTTGATCAACAAGGGTGCTGCCATTTAAGTCGATCCGGGAGTAGTTGCTACCGTTGACGATAAATCGGTCATAACCAGCACCGAGAACCCATTGCGTTGAGGCTTCAGGCGATTTGCCTTTTAACTGAAGTTTCGCGCCACTACGTTGCTCATTTGTAGATTGATAGAGTGTGTGAGGGCAGTAAAGAGGGTTATTGGTCGTATTGGTTCCATCTTTACAGTCAAAAGAAGTGATTGGTATATCGTTAGGCGCGTACACGAGGCTTATCGGGTAGCGTGCATTGTCAAATGACCATTCTTGCTTACTCTGCCAATGATAGATTTGAGTGCCCAGTTCAATGCTATCGCTAAGCTGGTAATCGTAAGATAAGCTTGCGAGCCAGAAGCTGGAATCTTGCCCTGAATGTTCCCGATCTTCAGTTAAGCTGGTAGATTGCACGTCAAAATTATCATCAATACGGGTAAAGAACTGGGTGCCGGTGCTTGGAAAACCAGATGCCAAATAGTTTGCGTAGTATGAAAAAAACTCGACACGTCCTGTATCGACTTTGCCAGCGCTCAATTTTATAAAGCCACTTTGATCACGATAGGCATAGTGTCTTTCGGAGTTATAGAGCAAACCGTCATCAGGATCGGTGTAGCGATAGTTCAAGTTTTGATCGCTCTGTCGGGCAAATGCTAAGCCGGCATTGAGTATGCTATCTTCGAATGTCTGTGCGACAAATAGAGAGGCTTTGGTATAACCATCACTGCCTACTTTACTTCTAATCTGGGTCTCATCTTTATTAGAGTCTTTGAGTTGTCGAGCAATTACACCATGAAAAGCATCGCTTCCATAGAGTGTACTGCCGGGCCCTCTAACCATTTCTATACGGCTTAAATGATCAAGATTGATAATCGGTTTATCATACAACGAGGTCGCATAAGTGTAGCTGTTTAAGGGGACGCCATTTAAAGTGTTGGCAATGCCGCGCACCGATAGCTCTGTAGTGAAGCCGCGAATTGCTATTGCTTCGGCACCACCCCAAGTAGGGTAACTTGCCACGGAAGGAACACTTTCCAGCACATCACTTAAGCGTTTTGCTCCTGTTTTTTGCCAGTCATTTTCGGTCAGAAGAGATACGCTAGACGCTGCGTCCAGCTCTGACTCTTCAAATACTGATGCAACAGTTACTTTGAGGTTCATTAAGTCCTGAATGGACATTTGGACTGTGTGATCGAGATAATGAGGTAATGTATAAAGCGGCACCACTACATGATATTGGGAAGATCGCTATCCCTGATCATATCCTTAACAAGCCTGGTAAGCTAACACCTCAAGAGTGGGAGGTTATGCAGTCTCATGCCCAGATCGGTTACGATATACTTTCGACGTCTGACTTAGAGGTCTTGCGAGCGGGCGCGCTCATTGCAGGTGGGCATCACGAGAACTGGGACGGTTCAGGCTATCCAAACGGTATTGCGGGTGAAGATATTCATATCTTTGCGCGAATTGCTTCGGTGGCAGATGTGTTCGATGCGCTGGTGAATCGTCGATGCTATAAACAAGCTAGGTCTATAGACGAGACATTAAACTTCTTCAAAGAGATGAAAGGCACTAAGTTCGAGCCGCGTTTGGTTGATTTATTACTCGATACCCAAGAAGAGCTAATGAAAATTCAAGAGGCGCATGCCGATTAGGCATGCGCATACGATACTAGGTTTTACGCTTAGAATGCTAAGGCAAAGCCTAGTAGTATCGATAGAGTAGCGAGACCGGATGCAACAATGATTGTCGCCATTGCCTTGTCTTGTTTGGCTGCATCAGAACGAGTAAACGACGCTCTATCTTCGAAGGTCATTTGTTTTAGCGGTGCAGCTAGCATTGGCTTCATTTCGTTATCAACTAAAATTGAATCGTTGGCTGGGTTGTCCTTGCCTGAGCCTTTTTTAGTTTGATGAGGAATGCCGTTAATTCGTGTCTGAAAAGTTGTATTTTCGGCTTCTTCTTGTTCACTCTCTTGCAGCAACTCCAGCGCCCAGCTTTCATCAACCTCTTGCGGTTCAGTGCTCCGGTATGCTGTATAGGTTTGGTTAAACTTTTCGTATAGTGCAGTGGTTTCTTGAAGTGTGAGAGTCTGATCCTGCGCTTTTTGAGAGACCATATTCAAAATACGCGCACGCTCGTCGTGTATCTGTTTATTGTCTTGCTCTAATGCTGAGTTTCCGTAATCTTCAATTGTTGCTACTGACATGATTCGTTCCTGAATTAATTGCCTTCTCTCTCCTTGGCGAACCGTTATCTTAAAACGATAAACGTCGAAAAGGCGTTAAAAGTAAATTCCAATTTGCTTCTTATTACAGGTTCTTTGAATCGATATTATCGGGGGGAGAATAGGAATTCAAAAGCCATATCAAGCTCTTGATTCTATTTCGATAGTGAGTGCTCAATGCAGTTCACTATGACTAACTCTTCCCTGTTATTGTTGTAGATCGAGATACTATCCTGATGTGGGCAATAATAGGTGGAAAGCTGCAAGTGGTCAATGTTTGCCGTGTGAGACATTGACCATTCTTGATGAGGGAAAAATCGATAAATTAAAGTGCTCGAGTTTCTCCAACCTTCATCAATAAAGCATTTTCATCGCCATAGCTTTGATCTATAGCGGCTTGTTTAAAGCGAGGAGGGGCTTCAAATGGGTCTTCAGGTGTCAGCATGATAGCCCCCCAATGCATGCCGATGGTTTTCTGTGCTTTGATACTTCTTGCAATTTCAATGGCATCTTCAGGTGTCGCGT
>NZ_LWGA01001074.1:0-2016 GCF_001635235.1 Oleiphilus sp. HI0117
TATAATCTGCGCCAGCCTCCTAAAGGCTTGGTGTTTCATAGTGACAGAGGTTCGCAGTATACCAGCAAGCGTTATCGCACACTGCTGAGTAATTATGGCATCAGAGCTAGCATGGGGGATGTAGGTGCTTGCTGGGATAACTCTGTTGTGGTGCGGTTCTTTGGAAGCTTAAAGCATGACTGGGTTTTGAAAGTGCCCCAGCCAACGAGAGAGCATATGAGAAATGATGTGGCTGACTACATGCGTTATTACAACTTAGAGCGGCTCCATACTTCTAACGAAGATATGTCGCCAATCGAGTACGAAAACTCTTTAAGAAAAGTGTCCTGATTTAGTTGCGCAGAACAGTTGAGAGTGTACGGTAAACGATGCTCAAGACCTTGCCCATCAGCTCCGGGTAACGGTCCAGCAAAAAGCGCAACTGGAAAGGAAAATTCAGCACCCATTGGCGAATAGGCTCTGCGGGAAATACTTCATCCACCAAAAGTGCGGCACTCTCCGCCATCCGCCGAGCGCCACAACTAGGGCAGAAACCACGCCGTTTGCAGCTGAAAGCGACCAAACGCTCGTGATGACAATCTTCGCAGCGCACACGCAATTTGAGGCTGTTCAAATTTTGGTATCTACGAAGCTGGAATATCAACAAGGTCTATCTGTGTTTCTTGTTTTCCTTATGGAGTGTGTCTTCTTTTATCGTATCTCTGCTGTTTGCTATGGGAGCTCTTGGAACTAATCGGCCCTTGGCATTGGCTTTGGTATGTTATTTATTTCTAATTGTTGTTATTTATGCGGGCTCAGTGCACGATCCTTTCTGGTTTAAATCTACTAAGAATAATGAGTTAGCTCTGTTTCTTCAGGTTTACAAATCAGAAATGCTTATTGAGGGCGGGTCGAACGATTAAAAAAAGGTTCGCAAATCATAGATATTAAAAAGTAAAGCTCATTGAATCATAACGCTATGATTCAATGAGCTTTTTCAGTCTAGAAAGGGTTGCATTTGTCCGGTTGTTGCCAAACTTATGCTTCCCTGTGAACCATAATTTTAGCAAATGCTAAACTTATGGTTACTTCCCTACTTTATTGGTTCTTGATGAACCAGCTTTTGGTGGAGACGGCGGGAATTGAACCCGCGTCCGTCAGCACTCTGCCATCGGCTCTACATGCTTAGAATCCGTTAATTAGTTTAACCTTCCACAGCCCAACGGGCAGGACGTGGTTGGCGAGCTCAGTAAAGTTTAACGAAACGACCCTGAGTAAGCCGCTTGGCGATCCTGTTCTGAGTGACAGTCATTAGCGCGATACAGGCACCTTGCTAAAGACCGTTAGGGCCGTAGCCCTAAAAGTGCTTTTTCACTGCTTACGCAGCTAGTTGAGCACCGTAGTTGTCATCATTTGCAACTATGAGTTATAGCGATTGGAGTACGAGTGCCACTATACACTCGGCATGCACCTTTGGTTTTGTTACCAGCGTCGAAGCCATGTCGTCCCCGTAACTTTTACCAAGATTAAGCGTCTGGCTTCGACTGCGTCGAGTCCCGGCCAGCGGGCGGAGCCGCTGTCGCTTATGCCTTTTGAAGGCCAAGAAATTGGCTTTCAATTTGAGACAAAACAGGCATAAGCCCATGTCGTCCCCGTAACTTTTACCAAGATTAAGCGTTTGGCTTCGACTACGTCGAGTCCCGGCCAGTGTTTTAGCAACTGTCGCTTATGCCGTAATTTAATTGTTAGTCATTATATAGGGGCGCTTGTTGGGAATACAAGGCAAGCCTATTTATTTTACGTGTTCTCGAACAATACGTGCTTTCTGGCGATCCCAGTCACGGTTCTTCTCGGCATCTCGTTTATCGTGATCTTTCTTACCTTTGGCCAGTGCTATCTCGCATTTGATGTGGTTTCCTTTCCAATAAAGCGCCAATGCAACACAGGTGTGTCCAGCTTGGTTCATTTTGGCATTTATCTTTGCGATTTCTTTTTTATGTAGCAATAGCTTTCGTTGGCGCGTTGGTTCAGCGATAA
>NZ_LWGA01001075.1:0-25607 GCF_001635235.1 Oleiphilus sp. HI0117
TTGTCAGCGCCAAAATCAGTACGTGAGCATGTTATGTTTGGTGCTGAATCAGATCTATATGCTCTGGAGCACTTTGTTGAAAATAACAACGTATATATCAGTGCTTTGATTCCAGGAGCGGTGAGAAGTAATGAGTGTTATAAAAACTACCTTCGTGTTGAGTGTGACCTGGGTTCCCAAGAAGGTGGTGGGAGTGACCGATGTACGGGGGCTGATCTGGCAGAGGGTACGTGTTTCTCTTCTTTTACCGAATTTGAATCTACAGCACTGTTTTGCACTCCTAATCAGGTATTAACTAGAGTATGTGCTGATGCTAGTCTTGACTCAGGCTCAATTCGTACTGAGGCAAGCGATGAAGATGGTAAATGGGTGCGCATGCTTGACCTGAGTGGTGACGAGGCTGATAGGCAGACAGTATATCTATTGACGTCCTCGCATCAGGAAGCGCTTGATGAACAGGTTCTTGATGAAGGACGCTTGCTGACACCTACCTTGTATGAAATTGACGATAACGATGGCTCTCTTGGCTCAGAGCTTGGCGTATTGAATGATGTTGTTGAGACGGTTATTGGCGGAGTGCTTTATCAGAAAGCGAGTGGCGCTGAACCGTTGTTTGAGGGCTTGCTGGATGTCCTTTCTTATGACGTGTCTGTCTCGGAGGAAGAGGGTGCTTCAGGTCAGGAATTACTTAGTCGTCATTCCAAGTATGCTATTGTTAATACCTTGAGTGATGATAATAGTGCTGTTTCGGTACGTCAGACTCCAAGGTTGGCGGAAACAGTCTTTAAACGATTTGACACTGCGCCAAAGTCAACGGGTTCATCTGAATAGACAAAGAAAAATATTTCAAGTTCAGAATAGGTAGTCCGCGTCTTCATGAGTGGTGTAGTGAGCTATCACTGGTCTGAAAGGGGGCTTATCTTGAATAGAACGTCAGGCTACTTATTAGCGCTCTGTGCTGGAGTATCTTTGGGTTGGCTAGCGCAGCAGTTCTGGTTTGCTGGTCTCGATCAGCAAGTTTCCAGCTCTCAGAGAGATTTGCTTCGAAATGAGCAGCGCCTAAAAAACTTGCGCTCAAAGGAGCAGAATTTAAAGAAACCGGCTAGCCTGGATTCTGTTGACAGTACTTCTACAAAAACCGAAATGACCGATATCGAGCTTCTTGCCGATCAGCTTGAGAATAAGGCTCAGCTATCCGAGACTGACTTTCAGGTCATTTTTAGTGTTGCCAAGCAAAAACTTGCTCAAGGTAATGTTCAGGACGCAATAGTCTACTTGTACGATTTGCGTCTACTGGTGGACTCTCAGTTTGAAGATGCCTACCTGAATGGTGTTCAAGACTTTGTGCAACATCTGGAGCAAACGCTGGAGAAAGCTGGTGAGCATGATTTATTAATTGCGAGCTTTAGGCAGTTGGTGAGTTTTCAGCCAGAGTATACCCCCTATTATTTATCCCTGGCTCACTGGCTAATTGTCTCTGAGGAGTGGGATGAGGCTGAACTAAGCCTTGTGTCAGCAAGGCATGACCTTAAATATGGCGAGGAGGTTCAGCTATTGGAAAATACCATTGCTGAACTTAGAGACCGTTCTAGTCAGTATATCGTTCCCTTGCAAACTATTGGTGAGCACTATTTGCTTGAGCTGCTTGTTAATGACGAGCACAGTTTGTCGCTAATGATTGATACGGGTGCTTCAATGACTGTCGTGAAGACAGAGTTTGTTCAAGAATATTTGCCTAGCCTTTTAGATGAGGCAGATGAGCTGCTGCTCAAGACCGCCAATGGCTCCGTCAAAGGGAGCAAAGTGCAGGTGGGTCAAGTCTCGCTTGGAGGATTATCAATGGGGGATGTTACTTTGGGAGTTTTGCCCTTATCTGACTTTACTTATGATGGGCTTTTGGGGATGGATATTCTCAAGCGTTTTGAGTTTAAAATTGACCAAGAAAATCAACAGCTGGTGCTGAATCCCCAGCTGTAAGTGTGTCGCTTAATTAGTCTTTAGATCTAGATAGCCCTTCTGAATTGATGTCTCAAAAGCTTTTGCTCCTTCAGCAAGCTCTTCAAAGCGAAGGCGCAGGGTTTTGAGTTTTTTTAATTCCTCGGCACTCGGTGAGTCATCAAGATCATCATATTTTTTTCCTAGTTCATACATGAACTTTAAATAAGCTGCCCGGGTCTGGGCCACGATATTGACGATGGGTTTTAAATCGCTGGTAGAAAGTGCCTCGATTTCAGGATTAATAATCTCCCTATTCGACTTCCGATACAGCTGCTCGTAGTGCAGCATCAATCGATTAATATCTTGTTCGTCCATTGTCTTAGTCCTGTGTAATATAAACGAGTGATTGGCTAATTTATTAAGCATAGAAGGAAAATACTCGGATTCAACTTTTATCCATGCTTTGAAAAGAGAAATGTTTCTGGGCAGGGCGTCTTTGCTTTTGATATCAAGCCAAGTATGCTTCGCGCTGATACTGAATAGGTTTACGAGTGCATATGGAAAACGAGAATAAAACAAATGCTCCAAAGGAGGGGGTGTCGAGCAATATTAAAGCAAAGCAGGCAAGTGGTTTGCTTCGCTCAAGCGGTATTGTTGGAGTAATGACTATGTTGTCCCGGGTCTTCGGCTTGGTGCGGGATGTTGTCGTAGCAAACCTGTTTGGTGCTTCGGCGGGGGCAGATGCCTTTTTTGTAGCCTTTAAAATTCCAAATTTCTTTCGGCGTCTATTTGCAGAAGGTGCTTTTTCCCAGGCCTTTGTCCCAGTGTTATCTGAATACCGTAGTCAGCGCACTGAGCGAGAGGTCAGGCAGTTGGTTAACTCGGTTGCAGGTGTGTTGGGGCTGGTATTACTACTTATTACGGCTTTAGCGGTCATGGGCGCTCCATGGCTAACGGCTTTGTTTGCTCCGGGTTTTCTTGAGGATACAGAAAAATATAACCTTGCCAGCGATATGTTGAGGATAACCTTTCCCTATTTGCTGTTGATCTCTTTGACCGCTTTTGCTGGTTCAATATTGAATAGCTATGGTTACTTTGCGATACCCGCTTTTACACCTGTTTTGCTTAACTTGGTGCTCATATCAGCGGCGCTTTGGTTAACGCCGTTATTTACAGAGCCAGTCATGGGCTTGGCATGGGGGGTCTTTATTGCAGGCCTGATACAGCTGTTTTTTCAGTTTCCCTTCTTGATAAAAATGGGCTTGATGCCTCGGCCACGCCTGGATTATCGTCATGAAGGTGTTCGACGTATTTTTATACTGATGGTTCCAGCACTATTTGGTGTTTCTGTAAGCCAGATTAATCTGTTGCTCGATACAGTGTTAGCGTCATTTCTACAAACAGGAAGCGTTTCTTGGCTTTATTATTCGGATCGTTTAGCTGAGTTGCCTTTGGGGATTTTCGGTATTGCCATTGCGACAGTGATTTTACCTAGTTTGTCTCGAAAGCATAGCAGTCAGTCTCACAAAGCTTTTTCTGACACGCTGGACTGGGCTATACGGATAGTTCTGTTGATGGGCGTTCCGGCAGCTGTTGCTTTGATTGTTCTTGCTGAACCTTTGGTGACGTCGCTATTTTATTACGGTGCATTAGAACAACGCGATGTCTATATGTCGGCAATGAGCTTACGTGCCTATGCCTTAGGGCTCTTGGCATTTATGTTGATTAAGGTCTTGGCTCCCGGGTACTTTTCAAGACAAGATATGAAGACGCCTGTAAAGATTGGCATATGGGCGATGTGTGCCAACATGGTTTTCAATTTGATTCTGATCTGGCCTTTGCAACATACAGGTTTGGCATTAGCGACAGCGCTTTCGTCTTGGATGAATGCTTTGTGGCTTTTGAGTGGCTTAGTGAAGCGTGATGTTTATCATAGAAGCGAAGGTTGGGCTTTATTTGTGCTGCGGATAGTTGTTGCTGTTGTTGCGATGGTGTTGGCGGTTTCCTGGATGAATGTTGAAACCGAAATTTGGTTTGATATGAGTGTTTGGGAGCGAATAACTAAGTTGCTAGCTTTGGTTGTCGTCGGAATCGTTTCTTATTTTATCGTTTTGCTATTAAGTGGGATGAAGCTAAGAGCTTTGGTTAAAGGCTTGGGAGATTGAACCTCCTTAGTCACTAAGGAGGTTCAGAAGAATTATGCTGCTAGGTTTGCTGCAACAAATTCCCAGTTAACCAGCTTCCAGAACGCTGTCAGGTAGTTCGGACGAACATTACGGAAGTCGATGTAGTAAGCGTGTTCCCATAGGTCAACAGTTAGCAAGGCAGTCTGGCCTTCAGTCATCGGCGTTCCAGCGTTGCTAGTGTTAACAATTTCCAAAGAACCATCTGCATTCTTAACTAACCAAGTCCAGCTAGAGCCAAAGTTGTTAACAGCTTTGTCGTTGAACTGAGCTTGGAAGTCAGCGAAAGATCCAAATGCTGCATTGATAGCCTCGGCTACTGCGCCAGTTGGCTCGCCGCCGCCATTTGGGCTTAGGCAATTCCAGTAGAAAGTGTGGTTCCAGATCTGGGCTGCATTGTTAAATACTGGGCCGCTTGAAGATTTGATGATGTCTTCAAGGGACTTGCCTTCAAACTCGGTTCCAGGGATCGCAGCATTCAACTTATCAACGTAAGTTTTATGGTGCTTGCCATGGTGAAACTCTAGAGTTTCTTGAGAAATATGTGGCGCTAGTGCGTCAATTGCATAGGGAAGTGCTGGTAATTCAATTGCCATGATGGGCTCTCCATTAATAATGAAAGTCTTTTTATACTATTTCTTGGTGAGCGATTTAGTCGACTCGTTAGAAAAAGCGTGGTTAGTAAGTCTATGATTTATTATTGCTTATTATGGCTCGAATGATAGCACCTAAATTTTTATAAGCCAAAAATCTTGCCTATATGCTTAGCAAATTAGCTTTGAAGTGGTGTTTAGTTTATTTATGTGCCGTATCGCACTGGTGCTAACTAGGTTTTTTTCTGTGTGGATGCTTCTTTTTGCTTGAATGGGTGCGTCCTTTATTACGAGAAGAATGTTTTTTATTTTCTCGTTGCTTAGGTAGGTGAACTTCCAGGCTTTTATGTTCGCCTGGTTGTAGGTTGTCGATAGACCAGGGGCCAATTGCTGCGCGAATCAGGCGGAGTGTTGGGAAGCCGACTTCAGCAGTCATTCGTCGCACTTGGCGGTTTTTTCCTTCGGTGATCGTTAATGCCAGCCAGGATGTTGGAGCATTTGCGCGCTGCCTTATTGGTGGGGTTCTCGGCCACAAGCAGGGCTCTTTAATTCGTTCGGCAATAGCTGGACGTGTTAGCCCATCTTTAAGTGTTACCCCATTACGCAATTTGTTAAGGGCTTCATCGCTAATCTCCCCTTCTACCTGTGCCCAATAGGTCTTGGGGAGCTTGTGTTTCGGGTCGGCAATTCGAGCTTGCATTTGCCCATCGCCAGTTAAGATCAATAGTCCTTCTGAGTCGTAGTCCAGTCTGCCGGCGGGGTATATTTTGGGGGTTTTAATAAAGTTTGAAAGCGTTGAGCGGCCCTCATTATCAGTAAACTGAGATAGTGTGTGATAAGGCTTGTTGAATAGGAAAATAGTAGGCATGGCCACATAATACGCGGACAGGAAAAAGTCTGCCATATAAATGGCAAGTGATTTACCCGGTTTTGTATAAAATCGGGTTAAGAGTAAATGGCTAAAGGCCTGCTATCTCTAGAGGAAGGGCAGGCTCTCAGTTTCAAGCTGAAACTGCTTTGGCTTCTTGCTCTGTTGATGTTTTTGTTTCCGTGTTCAATGGTGCTTGATGGCTAGGCTGAAACTCAGAACCATTTGCTTCTTCAACAGAAATAAACTCGTCATGGTCTACGTCATGTGCAGCGGAGCTTGGTTGAACCGTTTCAACTGCCGTAATATTTACAGCGTGAAAACCTTTGTCGCCTGGCTGCTTTTCAAAGTTGACCGGCTGCCCTGCTTTAAGGGTTTTATAGCCTTCCATTTGAATTGAAGAAAAATGAGCAAAAAGATCTTCATTATCACCGTCTTCGATGATGAACCCATAGCCTTTTGCATTATTGAACCACTTTACTGTACCTTGAGGCATTATCGACTCCCGTGTCTCCTGCGTTCGAACTATGTGTCTTGGCAATCCTGAATAAAGAATTCAAGGATGTCAGACTGCCTTTTTGGGTTCTTGGGCATGTAAAAGTTCAAACACCTGAAGTTTTATTTTTATTTGTATTCCGATGCAAAGCGCATCAAGTCGCTACTGTCAAATATTTTCTTAATGCTGTCAAGCGATTTGGGCGAAAGATATGATGCCTGGCCGTAATTCTTTCGATAGTTTTGCTCATGTTTTTCTTTATGCGATTTCTTTATAAGCTCAGTTGTTGCAAAATACGTATCTACCCCCAAATAAAGAGAAATGTAAAAATTCGTATCAAACTATGAGTAAAACTAAAGATTCTCTACTAGTATTAGCTCAAGGAACGCAAAATGATCCAGGTCATGAAGATGATCTGCTTGTCGCTCCTGCTAAGCCAGCGTTTAAACAGCCTTCGATGTATCAGGTTGTCATGTTAAATGATGACTACACGCCGATGGACTTTGTTGTTGAGGTGCTATTAAAGTTTTTTTCTATGAATGAAGAAAAGGCGACCCAGGTAATGTTAGCTGTTCACACTCAAGGTTATGCCGTGTGTGGCGTGTTCAGTCGGGACATTGCAGAAACAAAGGTGGCGCTGGTGAATCAATATTCGGCTGATTGTGATCACCCATTATTGTGTGAAATCAAAGCAGTCTAGAGCTTTATAGATATAGTTCTGCGTTTTACATGGGTAATCACATTGAGCGAATTAATAATAATTTCTGGGGTGAAAGATGTTAAGTAAGGACCTCGAACTGACCTTGAACGAAGCGTTTCGAAGCGCCCGTGAGAAGCGTCACGAATTTATGACTGTTGAGCACTTGCTATTGGCTTTGCTCGACAATGATGCCGCACTACAAGTGCTGGGTGCGTGTGGTACCGAATTGTCGGAGCTTCGAGAGGAGTTAACCGAGTTTGTAGACTCGACTACACCACTTATTCCAGCGAGTGATGAAGAGCGAGAAACTCAGCCTACTCTGGGCTTTCAGCGAGTTTTGCAGCGTGCAGTATTTCATGTTCAGTCTTCTGGTAAGAAAGAAGTTACTGGCGCGAATGTTTTGGTAGCTATATTCAGTGAACAAGAAAGTCAGGCTGTTTATGTGCTTAAGAAACAAAATATCGCGCGTATTGATGTAGTAAATTATATCTCGCATGGTATTTCCAAAATTTCCGATGACTCCGAGCCAGAGCAAGAGGGTGAGGCGTCTTCTGAAGAAGGTATGGAAGAGTCAGGCCAGAGTAATCCGCTCGAGAGCTATGCATCAAACTTGAATGAACAGGCAAGCTTCGGTCGCATTGACCCACTGATTGGTCGCGAGAAAGAGGTTGATAGAGTTGTACAGATACTGTCGCGTCGCCGTAAAAATAACCCCTTGTTAGTAGGGGAGGCGGGTGTTGGTAAAACGGCGATAGCTGAAGGTTTAGCTAAGCAGATTGTTGATGGAAATGTTCCAGCAATTATATCTGATGCTGAGGTTTATTCTTTAGATCTTGGTGCTTTATTAGCAGGAACCAAATACCGTGGTGATTTTGAAAAACGTTTTAAGGCTCTGCTAGCTGAGCTGAAGAAGCGAGATCATGCTATTTTATTTATTGATGAAATTCATACGATCATTGGTGCGGGTTCTGCTTCAGGTGGCGTTATGGATGCATCTAATTTGCTGAAGCCACTACTTAGTTCTGGTGAGATTCGTTGTATTGGTTCGACTACGTTCACTGAGTTCCGAGGCATCTTCGAAAAAGATAGCGCATTGGCGCGTCGATTCCAGAAGATAGATGTAAATGAGCCGGATGTTGAGGATACGATAAAAATTCTGCGAGGTCTGAAACCTCAGTTTGAAGCACATCATGAACTCAAGTATACGGATGAAGCATTGCGCTCCGCAGCAGAGCTGGCTGAACGTTATATTACTGATCGTCATATGCCTGATAAGGCCATCGATGTGATAGACGAGGCGGGTGCTAGTCAGCGTTTGAAAGAAGCTGATCAGCGCTGTGACTTGATTGATGTCGAGGATATTGAAGATGTGGTGGCTAAAATAGCGCGAATTCCTCCTCGTAGCGTGACAAGTTCTGATAAAGATATGCTTAAGAATATTGAGCGCGATCTTAAAATGCTAGTGTTTGGTCAAGATAAGGCAATCGAGTCTTTATCAACGGCAATCAAGCTTTCTCGCGCCGGTTTGAAGTCGCCTGAGAAGCCTGATGGTGCATTCTTGTTCTCTGGTCCTACCGGTGTTGGTAAGACTGAAGTAACTAAGCAGTTAGCAACTGTATTAGGTATTGAGTTGGTTCGCTTTGATATGTCGGAGTATATGGAGCGACATACCGTCAGTCGTTTGATTGGTGCGCCTCCTGGGTACGTTGGCTATGATCAGGGTGGCTTATTGACCGAAGCGGTCAATAAGAATCCTCACTGCGTTTTATTGCTTGATGAGATTGAAAAGGCGCACCCAGAAGTCTTTAACTTGTTGTTGCAGGTTATGGATCACGGCACCTTAACCGATAACAATGGCCGCAAAGCTGACTTTAGGCATGTCGTGTTGGTGATGACAACCAATGCTGGTGCGGAAGTAATTAGTAGACGCTCAATTGGTTTTAATGAGCAAGACCATTCTTCAGATGGTATGGAAGCTTTGAATAAGGTATTTACGCCAGAGTTTAGAAATCGCTTGGATGGCATTATTCCGTTTGCTTCATTATCGAGAGAAACAGTTTGCTATGTTGTCGACAAGTTCCTTATGGAATTACAAGTACAGCTGGATGCGAAGAACGTTGTGCTGCATGTTGATGATGAAGTGAAGCTCTATCTTGCAGAGAAGGGGTATGATGAAACTATGGGTGCTAGACCAATGGCTCGTCTGATTCAGGAAGACCTCAAGAAACCGTTAGCAGAAGAAATTCTCTTTGGTAGTTTGGCTGAAGGTGGCGATGTCCATATTAATCTTCGAGATAATGAGATTGTCTTTGATTATGAGCAAGAGCCAGCCTAAGGGTTGTTATTGACGAAAAAAAGGGTAAGAACATGGTTCTTACCCTTTTTTTATGACTATAAAGTCTCGCTTAAGCGAATGAGCGCGAGCCCAGACGAAATAATCTAGCGAGCTCTGTAGGTGATACGGCCTTTAGTTAGGTCGTAAGGCGTCATTTCAACTTTAACCTTGTCACCAGTCAGTATACGAATATAGTTCTTACGCATCTTGCCAGAAATATGAGCCGTTACAATATGGCCATTTTCTAGTTCAACACGGAACATGGTGTTTGGAAGGGTGTCTATAATCGTCCCTTCCATTTCAATGACATCTTCTTTCGCCATTAAAGCGTAACCTCATAAATAATTGAGCGTTTAGTTACAACAAGCCTGAAATTTAAGAGGCTAATTATCACCTCGAATTAAAGCTCGTTATTAGAAAAGTGCGACATTCTGCCTGAATCCGAAGGATTACGCAAAATGTTTGTTTATTGATCAGTAAAATAATTGCACTTATGGCGGGTTTGAGGGGCTAAAAAGAAGTTGCTGGAGGATTATTCGCTAGAACTCAGTAGCTGGTCTCTGATGTTTATCAGCTGTTCTTCTGTATACCACTGATCACCAATTCTGGCCTCAAAAGGTGAAAACTTTGTTTTGTACGCCATTTTCTTACATTCCTTAATAAAATAGCCTAAATACAGGTAACTTAGCTCTCGATTTTTGGCTTCCTCCACTTGCCAGAGAATGGCGTAGGTTCCTAGGCTTTTAGCCGAAAGCTCAGGGTCAAAGAACGTGTAAATGGCCGAAAGGCCGTCATTAAGTTGGTCGCAAACGGCAATGCCAAGTAAATGGTCGCCTTCAGAGAATTCTATGAACTGTGTTGTGCTGTGACCATTTACCAGGAACGATCTATATTGGTCGCGGCTCGGCGGGTACATATCTCCATCCGCGTGACGGCTGTGGATATATTTCTCATATAGTAAGTAGTGGTCTTCATGGAAATCAGCTGGAAGAATTTTACCTTTCACTTGGCTGTTTTTATTCCACACCCTTTTCTGACTTTTGCTTCTTTGAAAGTTTGGTGCAGACACGCGTATTGGTGTGCAAGCTTGGCAGCTAGTGCAGTGAGGGCGGTAATAATGTTGTCCGCTACGACGGAAACCCTGTGCTGAAAGTTCGCTATAGGTATCCGTGTCGATGATAACTTTTGGGTCGGCAAAGACAGTGCTTGCTTGCATGCCCGGTAGGTAGCTGCAATCGTGCTCCGGGGTCGCGTAAAGTGCCAGCTCTTGTTGTTGTGTCATAGCTTTGGGCTTTATCCGTTGCCTTGATTGGCGAATGCCCACTCGGAATGTAAGGGGCTTCGTTTAATATTTTTATTAAGTATAGATAAAAAATCTGACCTATCGATGCATTTTGCGCCGAGTGTTAGTAAATGGGGGTTTTCAACTTGGCAGTCAATAATAGCGTAGCCCCACTTATGCAGCTGTTGGCTTAGACATGCGAAGGCAACTTTCGATGCATTGGGCTTTAATGAAAACATTGATTCACCGAAAAAACAGCAGCCAATGGCTAGGCCATAGAGCCCACCAACAAGTTCTTCGTTTTCCCATACTTCAACCGAGTGAGCAACGCCTAGTTCATGCAGAGCGTAATATGCCTCTTCCATTTCTTCGGTAATCCAGGTGCCTTCCTCGGAATCGAGTCGAGCGCAATGTCTGATGACTTCTGGGAAAGCTTGGTCGAAGC
Source organism: Oleiphilus sp. HI0117 (assembly GCF_001635235.1). Classification (NCBI taxonomy): domain Bacteria; kingdom Pseudomonadati; phylum Pseudomonadota; class Gammaproteobacteria; order Oceanospirillales; family Oleiphilaceae; genus Oleiphilus; species Oleiphilus sp. HI0117. Next base: position 10,841 of record NZ_LWGA01001075.1, read on the forward strand.
TGAGCCTGGGCTGTTTCTGTCGAATGTGTTTCTTCAGGCTTTTGGAGATATGTACTTCATCAGGAATTACAACGCAGCGAGGGTCGGGGCTCCACCAAAGAATAGGCTGATCATCTGAGAACCAAGGGAATATGCCGCGGGAATAGGCGTGAATGAGTCGTTCAGGGCTAAGGTCACCTCCGGCAGCGAGTAAGCCGTCTGGGTCGCGCAAAGCCTGTTCAATGGGAGGGAAGTCGTCGTTCGCATCCAGCCAGGGGAGGTTGGCCATTCAATATCCTTTGAGGCGAGCAGGGCGGTTAAGCGTCAAGCTTACCCGCCCGGGGGTTATACTTATAATGCGTCGATGTACTTTTCTGCATCCAGTGCAGCCATACAACCAAAGCCAGCTGAAGTAATTGCTTGACGGTATACCTGGTCAGTTACATCACCGGCGGCGAATACGCCAGGGATGCTAGTGCCTGTTACGCCTCCTTCGAGGCCAGACTTTATGGTCAGATAGCCATTATTCATTTCTAGTTGGCCATCAAATAGCTCGGTGTTGGGCTTATGGCCGATAGCAATAAAGACACCCATTGTTGGTATTTCTTTTTCTTCACCTGATTCGGTTGACTTGACGCGCACGCCAGTTACGCCTGCATCGTCACCCAGCACTTCTTCTAGAGTATGGTTCCACTCGATGCGAATATTACCGTTTTCAGCTTTTTCCAAAAGCTTGTCTTGAAGAATTTTTTCCGAGCGAAGTGTGTCTCGACGGTGAATCAATATAACTTCTTTAGCGATATTGGATAGATACAACGCTTCTTCAACGGCAGTGTTTCCGCCGCCAACTACACAAACAGTCTGGTTGCGGTAGAAGAATCCGTCACAAGTTGCACAGGCGCTGACCCCTTTGCCGGCAAACGTTTCTTCGGACTCTAGGCCCAAATACATCGCTGAAGCACCGGTGGCGATAATGAGTGCGTCACAAGTATATTCACCAGAATCGCCCGTTAAGCGAAAAGGTTTTTGGCTTAGTTCTGCTTTATTGATGTGATCATAAATAACCTCTGTTTCGAAGCGCTCGGCATGCTGCTGCATTCTTTGCATTAATTCAGGACCTTGAACGCCCTCAGCATCTCCAGGCCAGTTATCGACGTCGGTTGTTTGCGTCAATTGTCCGCCTGCCTGCATTCCTGTAATCACAACTGGGTTCAGGTTGGCGCGTGCTGCATAGACTGCAGCTGTATAGCCTGCAGGGCCTGAGCCAAGAATAATGACTTTGGAGTGTTTTGCTTCGCTCATGAGAAATGTCCTTCAACGATAAGTGTTTAAACTGGTACTAAATAATGTTGTGCAAAAATGCTGCTCAGCAAGCTCTATAGGTCGTGGCTACAGATATAGGGGCTCGCAGAATAATAAACTGTTAATGGGGATAGTTTAAAAAATATCAACAGATTTTAAAATGTTTTGGCTCAAAGGGTTGCTTTGCTTTGCTTGTCCGTTAGACAGGCGGTGTTCTGCGACGCTTGGAAAGACTGCCTGAATATCATCAGGTAAAACATGGTCCCTGCCTTCAATAAGTGCCCAGGCTTTAGCCGCTTGAATCAGAGATATATTTGCGCGAGGCGATAAACCGTGTGTTTCATTGCTTTTTAAACGACTCAATGTTGCCAGCCGGTAGACGTAGTTGACGATACTGTCTGAGCACTGAACTTTGGATACTAGAGCTTGAATTTTGCTGAGAGTATTCTCGTTCAACACTGCTTGTAATTGATTTGCCAGCGCGCGTCGATCAATACCTTTGAGTAGTTGTTTTTCAGCGTCTTCACTTGGGTAACCTAGTGATATGCGCATCATAAATCGGTCTAATTGTGACTCTGGCAGCGCGTGAGTACCTGACTGGTCGCTAGGGTTCTGAGTGGCGATGACGAAAAAGGGCTCAGGGAGTGCGCGGGTTTCACCTTCTTGTGTGACCTGGCGCTCTTCCATTGCTTCGAGCAGAGCACTTTGGGTTTTAGGGCTGGCACGATTGATCTCGTCAGCGAGTACAAGGTTGGAAAATATCGGGCCGGGGTGAAAATGGAACTTACCGTCTTCTCGGTTAAAAATATTCAGGCCCAGTAAGTCACCAGGTAGTAAGTCGCTGGTAAATTGGATGCGTTGATAGCTTAAGCCCAAAGTTCCTGCTAAAGCGTGTGCTAATGTTGTCTTCCCCATGCCAGGCAAGTCTTCGATGAGCAGGTGGCCTTTAGCAAGCAAGCAGGTCAGGGCTAGCTTAATTTCATTCTCTTTGCCTAGAATAACTTTGTTGAGTTGGCTAAGGCCAAGTTGAATCGCTTTGATATTGCTCATAGTAGAATCTATAGACTTATGAAGTGGGGGTGGATGCTCTGTTTTGGGTTTGGACTCGCATAATATGGCGTGCAATCAACTGCTGGTGAGCTTCCGATATATCGGTAAAAGCAATATGCACCTCATAAGGTGATTGCGATCCTCGACATGAAAGTACATCGCCTTCAAGTATTAAGCCGCTATAGCTGGGTAGTAAAATAAGCTTGATTGCGACGCTTTGCCCTTTGGTATATTCCGACTCACTCTTAAGTGCCAAGCCTCCTTCACTCAAGTTAACAGTTTGAATGTTGTCATTTGAGTTTTGCTGGTTGTTCATTGCCAGCACTCTCGATAAGGCGTCGAGTTTCTTGTTCATTACTTTTAAAAACTGCCCCAGGTTTTTATCTTTATCTGTCAGCGTTCGGAGTAGATGCTTTGATTCAACATCCAATAGCTGAAACTCAGAGATCAGACCAAACTCGGGGCTTAGTTCAAAACATTCCGCTGCAGTTTGATTGTCAGCTCTGGGAACAATGTCAACGGACGCTTTATTTTCAACGCGAAAATATTGTCGTCGATTGGCGAGTTCGGTAATGGTTTCAATATCGTCATTCATAAGTCGGGACAGCTTGCTTCAACAAATAGAGGTTTAAAAAGATATATAGCTTTAATTAAAGCAAAGAAATGCTCGCTTCGCTGAATTGATTTGCGGCTTTTGTGAATGCCGCGCAAAGGAACTGACAAACAAGGTGTTGTTTGCTTAGGGGGGCTGTGGTTTAATCGCGCCATGTTTAAATTCTATCCTGTCTTAATTGGCCTTCGTTATACATCGGCGAAGCGCAAAAACCACTTCATTTCATTTATCTCGCTAACGTCGATGGTGGGCTTGATAATTGGTGTGGCTCTACTTATTACTGTGCTCTCTGTTATGAACGGTTTTGATCGTGAATTACAGCAAAGAATCTTGGGTATGGTGCCGCACGCAGTGATTAAACCTTATAGTGATATGCGAGACTGGCAAACACTTCAGGATTCTGTACTTGAAAATGAGAAAGTGCTTGCTGCCGCGCCGTTTATAAATGCTCAAGGAATGGTGACGCGTAACGGTGCAGTTCACGGTGTTCAGCTGAATGGCGTTTTACCTGAAGAAGAAACATCGGTCTCGATTATCAGTGAGCATATGATTCGAGGTTCTCTTGAGGATTTGAAATCAGGTGAGTTCGGCATGATTATCGGTGAAATACTATCCCGGCAATTGCGCGTTGATGTCGGGGATAAAGTCACTGTCGTTTTACCCGAAGCTTCCTTAACGCCTGCAGGTGTGTTTCCAAGGTTAAAGCGTTTTGTTGTAAAAGGTATTTTCAGTGTAGGAGCCGACCTGGATGCTTCGCTGACCATGATTCATATGGATGACGCGGCAAAAATGTTACGTATCAAAGGTTCAGTGCACGGCTTGCGCTTAAAAATGCATGACCTGTTTGATGCACCCTATATTGCTCGCCAGATAGCGATGAACCTGGATGAAGGTTTTTATAGCGTAGACTGGACCAGAACCCACGGAAACCTGTTTCAGGCAATTCGCATGGAAAAGACTATGATTGGCCTATTGTTGATGGTTATTGTTGCGGTTGCCGCCTTTAATATTATCTCTACTTTAGTGATGGTTGTGACGGATAAGAAAGCTGACATAGCGATCCTCCGCACCATGGGGGCGAGCCCCAAGGCGATTATGGGGATATTTGTTGTGCAAGGTGCTTATATCGGGATCGTAGGAACCCTGGTCGGCACCGTATTAGGCGTGCTACTCGCTTTGAATGTCAGCGATATTATTCAGGGAATAGAGAGTCTTCTGAAGATGCAGTTTCTCAACCCGGATGTCTATTTTATTAGTGACTTACCTTCTCAACTTTTACTTGATGATGTGCTGGTTATTTCCGGGACAGCATTGATTATGAGTTTGTTAGCAACACTTTACCCGGCTTGGCGGGCTTCCAAAGTTCAACCCGCGGAGGCTTTGCGTTATGAATGATGGCGTAATTATTGAGGCGAAAGGCATCTCAAAAAACTATGATGATGCTGTTGCGCCAATTTCGATTTTTCAGAATTTAGACTTCACCCTTAGCAAGGGGGAGTCGGTCAGCGTATTGGGCGCTTCCGGCTCTGGTAAAACGACTTTGTTGAATATATTGGGTGGTTTGGATAAAGCGAGCGAAGGTCTTGTAAGGCTTTGTGGTAGCGACTTGAGTCAGTGCTCAGAGGCGCGCCTAACAGAGTTGAGAAATCAGAATCTGGGCTTTGTTTATCAGTTTCATCACTTGTTAGCGGAGTTTACGGCGGTAGAGAATATTGCTATGCCTTTATTCATTGCTGGCCAGAAACGGCGTTTGGCAGAAGCGCGAGCGCTTGAATTGCTTGACTTAGTGGGCTTGTCAGCACGCGCTAAACATAAGCCTTCTGAGTTGTCGGGAGGAGAGCGTCAGCGAGTTGCCATTGCTCGTGCGCTGGTCAATCAGCCAAAGTGCGTATTGATGGATGAGCCGACGGGAAATTTGGATGAAACCACAGCACGAAAGATCCAAGATGTGATGCTGACCTTGCAGCGTGAGCTGGATACAGGCTTCGTTGTCGTAACGCATGATACGCAATTAGCGCACAAGATGGACAGAGTATTAATCATGGAAGAAGGTGTGTTGAAGCCCTGGAGTGCTGCAGAGCAGGCTTCAGTTTAAACGGACTTGTTATCTTTTCTCGCTTTTCTGGCAGCGACTCGGTGGTGCCACTTTCTAAGGGTTGCGCGTTTCCAAATGGCGTCTATGCCGAAATAACCTGTGACGCCAAGTACGCAGCCGGCTACGAGAGAGCCAAAATACATAGGAATACCGACTTCATATAGTTTGTCTTTTAACCACTCGAATGAAAGCTCATACTCGAAAGGTGAAGCGGGAATATCAAGAATCCAGGCGCCTAATAAGTATTCTGCATAGAAAATAGGTGGCATAGTAAGTGGGTTGCTAATCCACACTAAGGCCAGGGAAACCGGTAGGTTTGCGTTGAAACGCAGCGCACACAGTGCCGCAGCAACCATTTGAAAGGGCATAGGGATACATGCCCAAAATAAGCCAATGGCAAAGGCCTTAGTGACTGAATGGCGGTTTAAATGCCATAAGTTAGGCTGGTGAACTAGAGGTCCCAAGAACTTAAGGGATTTGTTTTCACGAATTGCGTCGGGATCTGGAAGATATTTTTTTATCAGATCTTTTGGCATAAAAAGTTCACTTCGTAGTCAGGCTCAAGGATGAGTTTATGTTCTATTTGATGGCCGCATTTTGTGTGGGCCCTATCATACTCTATTGTTATGGGGAATTGTTACCCGCCTTTATTTATATTTTGTTTTCAATTTGTTGCTTGGGCTTGGTTAAGACACGTCTATTTTTGCCGCTCTTAAGCTGCTTGCTTGGTCTTCTGTTTACTCACATTCTGATTGCTGAATACTTGGAAGCGCGTCTTGATAGATCTCTCGATAGTGGGAGTCAAACTATTGAGGCTTATGTTTGTTCTGTGCCGGTGGATTATCACTTGTATTCAAAGGCTGATTTTTGTGTGCTTGAAGCATCAGACAATAATGGAAAAATATTGGGTAAAAAAGTAAGGCTCTCATTTTCTCATACCCTTAATCTCGATTTAAAGAAGCGCTACTACAAGTTGAGTGTTGTTTTGAAGCCTCCGCGAGCAAGCTTGAATTTTGTCGGCAGCTCTTTCGAACAGTACCTGTTTTATAAAAAAATTTCGGCAATTGGACGAATTGTGGAGGTGCTCGAAAGTGCTGAAGATGAGGCTGGGTTCACATTGGCGGACCGAGTTCGTTCTAGCCTGAATTCATACCGTATGAGTTTAGGTGACTATCTCAATAACTTACTCCTAGATAAAGAACATAAAGGTCTACTTAGGGCCCTGATCCTGGGAGATCGGGGGCAAATTAGTCCTGGAGACTCACGAGTTCTGCAGTACACAGGAACACAGCATTTGCTTGCTATCTCGGGCCTGCATGTGGGGCTGGTGATGTTTTTTCTCTATAAGCTCTTGGTCTGGTCTGCTTTTCGAGTGCCAGTCGTTGCTTTTTTCGGCCTTGCTTACGTCATTATGGTTGGCGGGAGTGAATCTGCCATCAGGGCTTGGGTAATGTCTGTGTTGGCTCTGGTGCTTTTATCAGGGCGGTGGCGCAGAGACTATTTGGCGATTTATTGTGCCGCAATGTTTATGGTACTTTTATTCGACCCCCTATCGCCCATGAATATTGGCTTTTGGTATTCATTTATTTGTGTGGCTTTGCTTATATTGTTGTCACGGTTTGCACTAAATATGGATGCAAGCTGGCGTTCACTGTTGTTGCTGCAGTTGGTTTTGATTGTCGGCCTCGCTCCTATTAATGCCCTGATCGGCAATGTTCAGGGGCTGGCGAGCTTATTAGGAAATATGTTTGCCGTTCCTTGGGTTTCGTTGTTTGTTTTGCCTGTATCTTTAGTTGCTTTAGGTATCTCGTTTTTGAGTCGGCCAGTTGGTGAGATCTTGATGAGCTGTTCTGATGCTGGTTTAGAGTTACTGGTTCAGTATTTGTCATCTTTAATTGGTCTTTTAGCTGAGTTTTCTTTTGGGGCAAGCAATGTCTTATTAATTCCTTATGCGGTTTTATTCTTGAGCTTTGTTTTCTTTATTCGCAATTATCTGCTTCGGGCAGTGTTTCTGGCGGTATTGTTATTGGTGCTCTACACGCCTTCAGTGCTAAAGGAGCCGAAGTCCGAGGTCTTGGTTTTCGATGCGGGGCAGGGTTTGGCTATCGCATTGATCTGGGGCGGTCAGTACTGGCTCTATGATACCGGGTTAGCCTTGGGAAGCTATTCTCTGGTTGAAAGTGCAGTTTTCCCCTATTTCCGTGAACAAGAGTTGTTGCTGAATATTAGTGGGTTGATAGTGAGTCATGGTGACGCGGATCATGCGGGCGGAGCTGCGCGCGTTGAGGAATATTTGCAGCCTACGCACTTGTGGTCTGGCGAGCCGGGTCGTGTATCGGGCTTAATGAACGAAAAACCTTGCGCCGCTGGAATGTCTTGGGAGTATACGGGGGGGCGCCTGGAGGTTCTTTACCCTTTTGCGGCTGGGGCAGAATTTGGGGCGTCTTCAAATAATCGCTCTTGCGTGCTTCGTTTTACCTATCGGGGTCAGAGTTTTCTGCTCATGGGGGACTTGGAAGGAGAGGCTGAAATGCACTTAGTAGAGCGCTATCGAGATTCATTGAAGGCTGACGTTCTCATCGCGGGTCACCATGGTTCTGCAAATGCGACATCCATTGCCTTGTTAAAAAATGTTCAGCCTAAGATTCTGGTAATTTCGGCCGCTTATATGAATCGATTTGGTCATCCCCATGCAGATGTATTGGAAAGATCCAGGTTGATGGGAGTGGAAGTATTATCGACTGCTTCGCATGGCGCTCTAAGGTTTTTGTTAGGTGGAGAGGCTATAAATGTAGCGGTGGCACGCATCGAGCGAGAGACTTTTTGGTCAGTACATGAAGATAGTGTAAATAAAAACTAACGGGCTTTTCTAAATCTCTAAGTATGCTAAAGTATCGGCACTAAAATAAGCGATGATAGAAGCTGCTGTTCGTCAGTATTAGGCTTGGTATTTAGTCGGGTACCTTTGCTGGTCACAGCGGTTCGAAAATTACTTGGGGAGACTTCTGCGTGTTAGATTTATTGAAGCCGGGCGGCATAATCATGTTTCCTTTGCTGCTTTGTTCGGTATTGGCGCTGGCAATCATTATTGAGCGTTTCTGGACTTTGCGGGTCAGCCGATTGGCACCAAAGGTTTTGGTTCAGGACTTGTGGGCTGCTATCAAAAAGAAAGAACTTAACTCGCGTAAGTTGAAAGAGTTAAAAGAAGCTGCACCGCTAGGTCGAGTTCTTGCAGCTGGTTTGGCAAATGCTCGTCATGGTCGAGAGATCATGAAAGAGAGCATTCAGGAAGAAGCCAGTCATGTGGTGCATGAAATGGAACGCTTTTTAACGGCACTTGGAACGATTGCTGTGATTACGCCTTTGTTGGGCTTGTTGGGTACCGTTATTGGTATGATTAAAGTCTTTGCTCAGTTGCAGCTAGAAGGTGCCGGTAATGCCGCTGCTCTAGCGGGTGGTATTTCTGAAGCATTGATAACGACTGCCGCGGGTATGACAGTTGCTATTCCTGCTCTAATTTTCCACCGTTATTTCTTACGCCGTGTAGATGAGATTGTCGTAGATATGGAGCAAGAGTCTTTACGCTTGGTCGAAGTTATCCATGGTGACCGTGAACCTTCACGTGATGGAGAACAGAGCTCTTGAATTTTAAACGTCAGTCCGGTGAAGAGGTATCAGTAGACTTAACGCCACTGATTGATGTGGTGTTCTTGTTATTGATTTTCTTCATGGTGTCTACCACCTTCACCAAAGAGAGTCATTTGGAAATTGATTTACCGCAGTCCAGTGCAGAGCCGGCGAAGCCAGCTGTAAAAGAGATTGAGGTGATTATCAATGCCAAAGGTGAGTATGCGGTAAATGATCGCAGCTTGGTTAATAACTCTGAAGACACGCTTAAAAAAGCCGTTCAGAAACTGTCTGAAGGTAACACTAAAATTCCGTTTATTATTACGGCTGATGCAAAAACTTCTCACGAATATGTAGTTAGAGTGATGGATGTTGCTGGGCAGTTGGGTTTTGTGCAGTTGAGTATCACAACGCAGCGGAATAAATCAAAATAGGCTGCTGTCTGGCAGCCTTTGTTTGTTGGTAGTCTATGAGTAAAGATTCGGAAGCCCTTCCTGAATTAAATGAATCAAATTGGGCGCTCTATCAGCGTCTGCTGGTTTATATAAAGCCACTAAAATTCTTTTTCATTCTTAGTATTATTGGTAACGCTATCTATGCGGGTGCGAGTGCGTTAATGGCTCAAGCTCTGGATACGGTCATTACCACCGTTGAAAATCCCACTGAAGAAAATCGCTTGATGCTGCCTTTGCTGATTTTTTCCTTGTTTGCAATGCGCGGGATAGGGGGGTTCTTGGGTGGATACTACATAGCTTATGTGGGGCAGAATATCGTTCACCGGTTACGCACCCAAGTGTTTGACCGGTATTTGAAACTGCCCAGTTACTACTTTGACTCAAACGCATCGGGACATTTGATTTCTCGAATTACCTTCAACGTTCAACAAGTCTCTTCAGCTGCAACTGATGCAATAACGGTGATTGTACGGGAGGGCTTGACTGTGATCGGCCTTTTTATTGTGATGATCAATGCTAACTGGAAATTGACCTTAATCTTTTTGGCAATTGGTCCAATGATTGGTGCCTTAGTAAGTTATGTGAGTAAGCGCTTTCGTAAGTTAAGTAAACGTATTATGGCATCAGTGGGTGATGTCACGCATGTAACCTCGGAGGTCGTATCGGGATACCGAGTGGTGCGCATATTTGGTGGGGAGAACTATGAGTCAAACCGCTTTAATCAGGCTAGTGAATATAACTTAAAGCAAGCTTTGAAGCTTGAAATGACTAAAGCTATCAGTACACCGGTTATTCAGTCTCTAGTCGCATTAGCGATCGCGGTTTTGGTTTGGTTAGCGCTCGCTCCAGATGTCCGTGGCGATATGACTGCCGGGAGCTTCGTGGTGATCATTGCCGCGGCAGCGACCATGGCAAAACCTATTCGTCAGTTAACTCAGGTAAATGAAAAGATTCAGCGAGGCTTGGCTGCCGCTAAGGACTTGTTTGCAGTGATTGATGCCGAACCTGAGAAAGATCAAGGAAGCTTCGAAAGTGCCAGAGTACAAGGTGCGATTGAGATTAGTGATCTTAACTTCGCTTACGAAGGAAGTAATAAAGCGATCCTGAAGAATATTGATTTATCGATCAAGCCTGGTGAAACCGTTGCTTTGGTCGGCCGCTCCGGTAGTGGTAAGTCGACACTGGCGAACCTGATTCCACGCTTTTACGAAGCCCAATCTGGCAGCATTACCTTAGACGGTGTGCCAGTCGAAGACTATACCTTGCGTTCTCTTAGAGATCAGATTTCATTGGTTACTCAGCAGGTGACCTTGTTCAACGATACCTTTACCAAGAATATTGCCTATGGAGGCTTGGAAGGTGCTTCGATCGAGGATGTACAAGAGGCTGCGAGAAAGTCTAATGCATTAGCGTTTATTGAGGATAAAGACCTGGGCTTTGATACAGAGCTTGGCGATAACGGTGTCTCGTTGTCCGGTGGGCAGCGTCAACGTATCGCTATTGCACGAGCCTTGCTGAAAGATGCGCCAGTGTTGATTCTCGATGAGGCGACCTCAGCCCTGGATACAGAGTCAGAAAAAGCTATTCAAGGTGAGTTGGAGGTATTGATGGAGGGACGTACAACAATTGTGATCGCGCATCGCCTATCGACTGTAGAAAATGCAGATAAAATTGTAGTGATGGACCAAGGTCGTGTAATCGAGCAGGGAACACATCAATCACTTCTGGCTGCAAATGGTGAGTACGCCAAACTTTACAATATGAACCTGGCGGACGATGCCTAGTCAGGATCAGCAACGTGCTGCTTCAACGAGCATAACCGATGCTTGGTACCAAGGTGCTGCTTGGCTATACCTGCTGGCACCACTGTCACTTATCTATATGCTTATTTTGGTCATACGGGCATGGCTATACCGCTTAGGTTTTAAGACCTCATATCGTTCCAGTTTACCCATTATAGTGGTTGGCAATATTACGCTCGGCGGGACTGGAAAGTCACCATTGGTTGCATACTTGGTGCAAGCGCTTCAGGAAAGAGGCTATCAGCCTGGTATCGTCAGCAGAGGGTACGGTGCATCAATTCCATCTACAGAGTGTCGAGAAGTGTTAGCCGATAGCTTGCCTGAAGAGGTGGGTGATGAGCCACTCATGCTAAAGCAAGCGCTTGATTGTCCGGTATTTGTTAGTCCTAATAGAAAGCTCTCAGTTCAGGCACTGGAAGCTCAAGGTTGTAATGTTGTTATAAGTGATGATGGCTTGCAACACAATGCGCTACAGCGTGATGTGGAAGTTTGTGTTTACGATGGTCAAAGAGCCTTGGGTAATGGATATTTACTTCCGATGGGGCCTTTGCGTGAAAGCCAGTCTCGAATGAAGAAGCTGGACTTTCAGGTGATCAACGGTGCTGATGATTTACCTGGCGTGAATTCATCAGAGCCTTACATTCGAATGGATTTACGACCAGGCAACTTACTGCCGTTGAAGGCTGATCCCGGTCAGGATGGTCTCAATCAAGCCTTAGCTTTGGATAAATTGTCGGGTCAGCCGGTAAATGCTGTTGCTGCCATTGGCAACCCGGAACGCTTCTTTGAGGTGCTTGAGCGCAGTGGTATGATTGTTATGCGTCATGCCTTCGAAGATCATCATGCTTACTCTATCGATGATTTTGGCTTTTCGGAAACGCTTCCGATCATTATGACGGAGAAAGATGCTGTCAAATGTCGTTCTTTAGGTTTGTCAGATGCCTGGTACTTGCCTGTAGAAGCTGAGCTGAGTGCTAACTTGGCCGATTTGATTATTGAAAAAATAGAAGGAAATTCTCGTGGATAAAAAACTACTTTCGGTTTTGGCTTGCCCTTGTTGTAAGGGGGAGTTGCAATATGACCAGGAAAAACAGGAACTGATCTGTCGAGTAGATGCTTTGGCGTTCCCAATACAGGATGACATTCCAGTGATGCTTGAGACTGAAGCGCGGACTCTTACAACTGATGAGAAACTGGGTAAATAAGCACACACACAGAAAAGGAGGGACGTATGTCTTTTAAGGTCATTATACCTGCTCGCTATGCCTCTACCCGTTTGCCGGGTAAACCTCTGTTGGATATTGCCGGAAAGCCGATGATTCAGCGGGTTTATGAGCAAGCTTGCTTATCAGATGCCGAAGAAGTTGTTATTGCGACAGATGATGAGCGTATTGAAAAGGTCGCTTTGGGCTTTGGTTCCAAGGTTGTGATGACTTCTGCTGAGCACCCTTCGGGAACAGACAGGCTGCAGGAAGTAGTTGCCAAACTTGCTTTGGCAGATGATGATATTGTTGTCAATGTTCAAGGTGATGAACCGCTTATTCCGCCAAAGGTGATTAATCAGGTTGCTAAGAACTTGTCATTAGCCCCAGGTGCCGGCATTGCAACTTTGTGTGAGTCGATAGTCAAAGTAGAAGATGTTTTTAATCCGAATGCAGTAAAAGTGGTGTTTGATCTCAATGGTATGGCAAATTATTTTAGTCGTGCCCCGATACCATGGTGTCGTGATCAGTTTTCAGATCCTAAGGCCTTAACGGCGATACCTGATGGCGCTAGCTATTACCGCCATATCGGTATCTATGCCTACCGAGTGGGTTTCTTGAATGCTTATGTGAATTGGCCGCCGAGTATGACTGAAAAGCTTGAAAGTTTAGAGCAATTGAGAGCCTTATCTAACGGTGTTAGCATTCATGTCGAACAAGCTTTGGAGAGCCCTCCTCCAGGGGTCGATACTGAAACAGATCTGCAATATCTTAGAAACCTTTTAGCGGTATGATGTTCTCTTTTTCTTAATTTTTTTAGTCGAGTTGGGAATTATGCATAAGATCCTGTTTGTTTGTTTAGGAAATATCTGTCGCTCACCCACTGCTCAAGGTGTTTTTCAGTCTCGTGTTGATCAGGCTGGTTTAAAGGAGCACTTTTTTGTGGATTCTGCCGGTACAGCGGGTTGGCATGAAGGGAAAGCTCCAGACCCTCGAACACAAAAGCATGCGTTAAGCCGTTCGTATGACTTAAGCCGAATTCAAGGACGTCAGGTGGTTTTCTCTGACTTCGAAGCCTTTGATCATATTATTGCAATGGATAAGGCCAATCTGGAAAACTTGCAAGCCATGTGTCCAGAAGAGTCTCAGCATAAATTAAAGCTGTTTTTAGACTTCAGTGATTGCCCTGAAAGTGAAGTGCCAGATCCTTACTTTGGTGGCACTGCCGGTTTTTCACATGTGCTTGATTTAGCTGAGTCGGCAAGTGAAGGTTTGCTGAATGCTCTGACAGAGGAAGCGCTCGCTTAATGGTTGCATTCCTTGATGAATAAGCGTTTGGGAGCAGATTTAAAGAGCCTGAATACCCTGGCTTTACCTTGTGTTGCTCGCGAAGAACTTTGCTTTGACAATGCTCAAGAGCTTGTGCTCTTTTTGCAGGGTGGAAGCTATGAACTATCAGAGTTGCTTATCCTGGGCGGCGGTTCCAATTTGGTTTTGCCCGAGAGACTAGACAAACTTGTAATACGTTTATTGTTTGACGCAATTCACTATCATGATGACGATACAGATCATGTGATTGTTGTTGTTGAAGCAGGTAGGATCTGGGACGACTTGGTGGCTGGTACTGTAAATCAAGGCTTGGTTGGGCTAGAAAACCTTTCCTATATTCCCGGAACCGTTGGTGCAGCACCCGTTCAGAATATCGGTGCGTACGGCGTGGAACTTTCAGACTCTCTTGTCTCGGTGAAAGCTTTCGACACTAAGACGCTTTCGCTTTGTGAGTTGAGCAATGAGCAGTGCCAGTTCTCATACAGAGACAGCATATTTAAACGCGAGCCTAATCGTTATTGCATCATTAGTATTACACTTCGGCTGACACGTAAACCTTGTTTTAAGCTTGACTATGGTGAGCTGAGGGGCTTTCAGGGGCTCGCGGAAAGCTTAATGGTATCTCAGGTGAGAGAGAAAATTATTGCTGTTCGTAAGGCGAAATTACCTGAACCGAGTGAGCTTCCAAATGCCGGTAGCTTTTTCAAAAACCCGATCGTTACGGCGAAACAAGAAGAGAGCATAAGGAAGAAGTTTCCAGGACTTGTGAGTTATCAGCTTGAGACTGGGGAATTTAAATTGGCGGCAGGCTGGTTGATCGACCAGGCCGGTTGGAAAGGGAAGCGGCAAGGGCCTGTAGGCGTACATGCCAAGCAAGCTCTTGTTCTTGTCAATCACGATGGCGGCAATCAGGCAGATATACTTACCTTGGCGCAAGATATTAGAGCTTCAATTGCTTCAATTTTTTCCGTTGCCTTGGAAGTGGAGCCAAAAATAGTCTCATCCTTGAGTTCATAAGGTTGTAGTTCCTATTTCTGTAGTCGCTGGTCAGTTTCTAGTAAGGTTTTAACTAATCCGGTTAAGCGATCGACCGTTTCTTGATTTACTAATTTCCCTTCTTCGTTGAATGCTTCGTAAGCAGCTCCAATAGCTAGTTGTTGAGGAATAACTAAACTCCCCAAATTTGTCATGACTTCTCTTAGTTGTCCTAGTCCTCTTAAGCCACCTAGGCTGCCTGGGCTGGCAGCAGTTAGTGCGACAGTAAATCTGTTAAATGGTGGTTGATAGACATTGGAGTCACTATTGTCAGGGCG
>NZ_LWGA01001076.1:0-7899 GCF_001635235.1 Oleiphilus sp. HI0117
GGTAACCAATGATATTTATACCCAGGAAGATGCTTTATTCCTGACGCGTCACGAAGCTTTGGATGAAGACCGAATCCTGGGTGTTGAAACGGGTGGCTGTCCACATACCGCGATTCGTGAAGATGCCTCAATGAACTTGGCTGCGATTGATGAGCTGATGAAGCGCCATGGAGAGCTCGATGTCGTTTTTGTAGAAAGTGGCGGTGATAACCTTAGTGCGACCTTTAGCCCAGAACTATCGGACTTAACTATCTACGTGATTGATGTATCAGCAGGCGATAAGATTCCACGTAAAGGTGGCCCAGGCATTACTAAGTCCGATCTGTTGATTATCAATAAAATAGACTTGGCTCCACTTGTTGGTGCTTCGCTAGACGTAATGGATCAGGACTCAAAGAAGATGCGCGGTGAACGTCCTTTTGTTTTCTCAAACCTTAAGAAAGCTGAAGGTCTAGACAAAATTATTGATTTCATTATTAGCGAAGGCATGCTTGAGGCCAAAGAAATTCCACCTGCAAAAGCCGTGGTTTGAGTGCTTGACGACTTAGAATAGAATTAGACTAACTTAGGAGAACACAATGAAATTGAAAACCTTAATGACACAAGCAAGTGCCTTAATCGCCATGATGATGGTGAGCCTTGCCTCACTCGCTCACGAAGGTATGCATGCATCAGGGCAGGCGCACGTGGGCGAGAGCCATATGGGCTTAATGGAAGTTTCTTTGGCCGTGATGGCAATGCTAGCAGTTGGCGCATGGGCATTGAAAGAAGCTAAATCTAAGAAGTAGCATTTAGAGTCAGTCCCCGTGTTTCTGTATGCAGAGCCTTCCGTGGCTCGCATGCGGACTAGCACGGGGAGTCCAGATAAGGGATGCAACCCTCTGCTTCCTCAAAGGTCAAAACATCAAAGACTATTCACCACCGAGAACACCGAGCGGCATAGGGCCTCCACCGAGAAGACATATAAGAATTATTAAGGTTGATCTTTACTCTGTGCAGCGAAGCGCTCTGTGACCTCGGTGGTTCAATGTGTTTACGGAGCCTTCCACGGCTCGCAGGCCGGCTAGCACAGGGTTGATCAGCGAGGGGCGGAACACTCTGCCTACAAACTACTGTATTAACTGCGTTCTCGCCTCATAAAACTCTGTCGGGCAGCTAATCACATCATTTTCCTGAAGCCCCATGAGCTGCATAAATGCGCCATGGTTAACATGAATCAGGTTATGGTGGTCGCCACTTTCAAAGTAAATACTAGGCATCTCTTCCAAGCTTTTATCCCAAACTACTGGTAAGCCATAGACTTGGCCTAGTGCAGGAACCGCACCTTCTTCGCAATCATCAAATAAGCTTTTGAGTTCACACTCATCGACCAAGCGATAATGCGAGCCCTTGCCCATATGCTGGTTGAGCAGATCAGGAACAAGCTGATGTGTTGCTGGTATGACACAGAGTCGGTAGTTATCGCCATCGTGGGTGATAACGGCTTTTGCCATTTGTTTGGCTGGCACGTTAGCAAGTCTGGCACTAGCTAAACTGGTATGAGATTCAGGGTGTTGAATGAGGTCGTAGTGCACGCCAACGCGCGACAAGTGAGCTTCGATTCTAGGAGCAATAGACATAACAAGCACCTCCATAAAAGCGAGTGAATCATCATTGTAACGCTGCGAAAGGTGTTAGGCCAAGAACCCTTTGTGCTTAGTCGAGTGCGCTATAGGGCAAATGGCTATAGCGCACTATCTATCACCCCATATGGTTTTATTTGTGGTCTTTGCAGGGCGCTTAGCGCTGGTGCTCGTTGTATTGGGCTTATTGCGGTTAATCTTCTTTTTTGGGGAGTCCTGTTTTTTCTGCTCAGTCTTTTTATTCGCTGGTCGCTTATTCTTCGGTACGTAATTTAAAATAGATACGGGCACGACTTTTCTCACAGGGAAGCCTTCAATTTCTTTTCGCTCAATAATATGACCTAGCCGGCTCTCTATTGCACAAAGATTCTTAAAATCTCCCATTGAGACAAATGAGATCGCTTCGCCAATGGCACCTGCTCGGCCTGTTCGTCCAATTCTATGAATGTATTCCTCAGGCTTAAAGGGCAGGTCATAGTTAACCACTCGGCTTAACTTACCAATATCAATTCCGCGTGCAGCGACTCCGGTAGCCACCAAGAACTTAATTTCGCCAGATTTGAAATCATTCAGTATTTTAGCTCGCATTGCTTGGCTACGGTCACCGTGAATTGCTTCTGCGTGAATACCTCGTTTGCCTAACTGAGCGGCAAGTTTCGCAGCGCCATGTTTTTTCTCAATAAAAATTAGCGCCTGATCCCACTGATTCTCAATAATGAGATGACTCAATAGCGCAGACTTTTTATCTTTATCGACCGTAATCAACCACTGGTCAATGGTGGTCGCGGCAGTTGCCTCGGGCGAAATGGCGATTTCCAAGGCTTCGTCTTTAACCGTCTTAGCGAGGAAGCGTACGTCATCGGTTAGGGTTGCAGAAAACAACAAGCTTTGACGCTCGCTCGGAAGGCGATCAATGATTTTATTGATCTCATCAATAAAACCCATGTTTAGCATTCTATCGGCTTCGTCTAAGATCAGGACTTCTAGTTCGTCAAAATGAACTGCACGGTCATAGACCATTTCAAGTAAACGTCCTGGCGTCGCGACCAGAATATCAACACCTTCAATGAGTCTCTTTTTCTGAGGCTCTGCAGCGATACCACCGTACATAGCCATTGACTTTAGGTTGAGGTACTTCCCGTATTGCGTAATATTGGCTTCAATTTGCTCAGTCAGCTCACGAGTCGGGGTAATAATTAATGCTCGTATGCGCTTGCCGCGATAGTTGTAGGGAACATTAAGTTTTTCAAGCAATGGCAGCACAAAGCTCGCTGTCTTACCTGTACCGGTCTGAGATGCCGCGACCACATCTCTGCCAGCTATGATAGCTGGGATAGCTTTACATTGAATAGGGCTTGGTTCGGTGTAGCCTTTGTCTGTGATGGCCTTTAGAATGGGATCGCTTAATCCAAGCTTAGAAAATGGCATGTACACCTCAGTATCGCGTTAATCTAGGGAGTGGATTGTGCCAATAGGCTGGGTTGAAAGCTATGGTTATTTTTTGAGAGACAAGCATGGTAAGAGAAATTCGTATTGCACAAGCAACATTATCAACATATCCATGTATTATTCGGTTAGACATTTGGAAGACTAAGGCTCAATGCGATGAATGCATCAATAGTCAAAAGCTTAAACAGTTAGTAAGCGGAGAAGCAATATGGATATGGACGAATCAGTAAATGTACTTGGCGAAGTCTTGGAACTATGTGGAAGCGACCCCGTCACAGGGTATTATCGAGATGGAAAATGTAATACCTGTGAAGCAGACACAGGTTCACATACGGTTTGTATCGAAGCGTCTAAAGACTTCTTAGAATATTCCAGGTTTAAAGGGAACGACCTGTCTACACCAGTGCCTGAATACGGCTTTCCCGGCTTGAATCCCGGCGATACCTGGTGTCTATGCGCGGTTCGTTGGTTGCAAGCTCAAGAAGATGGTATGGCACCCAGAGTTCACTTAACTAAAACGCACATAAAAGCCTTGGAAGTCATTCCCTTGGAGCGGCTAAAGCCTTATGCGGCAGACCTAAATTAAGTCTCTGTCTCGGTGCTTGCAGCACTTTTTGACTGATCTAGACGGCCTAAATAATAGTGCTCTATTAGAATAGAAGCGATAAGGGAACACCAAGTTTCTATGTTGGTTTGAGTGCTAATTGGCGAACGTGCGATTAATTTTCTAAGTAAATGGCTAGAAATACCCTGATCAATCAATGCTCGTTGATAACTTAGTGGATGCCAGGTCAAAGAGCTCATTCAAAGGTGCGATAGCTGCGCTCGCCAGTTGAAAGAAATCTGCTCCTGAACGACTATCTACCGAAGAATTGAGCAGCTTGGTTTCGATAAAGCTCTGTAGTTCGGAGATTTTTGTTTGAGCGTTTTTAATCGCTGAGGTCGAGTGCTTATCATCTAGAATGATCACTCTTTTTTCGCCGGGCTTTCTTTCAAGAAAAACCTTATTTAGCGATTCAAACTGAGTGCTTACACGGTCATTCAAGTACTTCAATTTTATTCGGTCTAGAGCTGAACTCTTTCCTTCGGAAACAATACCCATACCGATGGCTCGGGTTTGGCCTATTGATTCAATCGTATCGAGTAACTCCTTCCATATTACATCTAAGCCTGCTTCACGAGATAATGCTACGAGCAGACTATTCTTTTCAGTTTGGTTTTCAATCAAATAGAGCAGATTTGTGATGAGTCGGTTATGTTGGTCGATATTGTTGTTTGCTTCAATTGTTAGGGCACGTGTTTCAAGTCGCTGCCAATGACTTGATATACCTTCAAATAACTTGTCTTTTGTCAGTGATGGGTGATTGCTAACTAATGATGCCCATAGTTTGTTAACGTCTGCTCTCACGGTTTTTATATCTGCTTGTAATGTTTTCTCACCGTGAAGATAGCCTGTGGTTAAGCCGCGATGTTTTTGAATTTGAATCAATAAGCTTTTGAGTGAATTGAGCTGCGCCAAACAGTTTTTAAGTTCCAGTTTTTCGGCATGTTTTTTTCGATTGGTACTAAACCAAACCAGCACACTTGCAATGACTATGAGGACTAAGGAGAGGGTAATGATCATAAACTGTTCTCCATTGGTTCTTTTGATTGGCTTGATTTATTTGCCAGGTATTTGGCGATATTAACCGTTTCGTCAGCGATTGCTGTATTCTCATCTGCTTGTGATAGCAGTGTTTCAACATTGAAAGCAACTTCGTTGGTTGCGTAGCTTTGTTGCTCTGTTGTCGTAGATATATGAGAAATCTTGTCACATATTTGATCGACGACTTTATCGAGGGTACCTAGATTGGCTTCAAGGTTTTGGATGCTATGATAGTTTTCTCTGGCTTTACTGACGACATCATGGACCTGCTGTTTCACACTGCCCATCTGCTTGTGAGATAACTCAATACTGTCGCTAATATCGTTTGCTGATTCTCGGGATCTGATTGCCAGATTTCGAACTTCATCGGCCACGACTGCAAAGCCTCGCCCATGCTCACCAGCGCGTGCCGCTTCGATTGCAGCATTTAAAGATAGAAGGTTGGTTTGATCGGCAATTTCCCGAATGATGTTAGACATTGCTGCAACATTGTTTGACTGCTCAAACAAGACATCCACCATTTTGACGCTTTCTTCAGACAAGGCAGTCATCTTCTCAATCTCAATGCAGGCTTTTTGCGCTTCGGCACGCCCTTGTGCAATTTGCTTACGTGAAGTATCAATGTCGGCATGGGTTTCTCGAACTTGCGTTGCAACATCGCTCACGCTGGCACTCAGTTGAGTGACTGCTGCAGCCGAAGAGGAGATTGCCTGCTTTTGTTCCATGGCATTTTTTGCCGAGGTTGAAGCGCTGATCGATAACTCACTCGCCATATGGTTAAACTCAGTAAAGTAACCGTCTCTATGCTGAACAGAGCGTTCTTGATTGAGTAAATAGTGGCGTAGTGCTTCCAGGACGGAGTGTCCAGATCGAGAATGGAGAGGGAGGTCTCGGTGTTGTACACCGTTTTGTTGAAGTAAGCGTGAAACATCTTTGAGAGGTGCAAAAAACTGGTTTCGTTTATAGATCAGGAATATAGATGAGAGCCCAGAAAGAGCAATAAGAAAAACGGTCCAATATGACGAGGGCTGTATTAGCCACGATGTTAGTGTAATGATCGTTAGTAAGGCGATAAAGGGAGTACTGTCTAGTTTCTCAGCCCAAGGCATATTTCGCATGACAAAGCTCCTCTTGGAAATGCCGATGAATTTGAGTGTTTGTATTACAGAGGAGCAAGTACTATGCCGCAGAGTAACTAAGGATTGTTACTGTTTGTAAGGTCTACGGACGACGCTGGTCTTAGCGGGTTTGAGTGTGAGGAGCAATAATAAGGCATAGTTTATTGTTGGGGTTTTTGCCCTACTAAAATGCGAGATGGATCGTTGTGGTGCATGAATTCACACATTAGCTGCTAAATTTTTTTATTCCAACGTGCCTCCTTGGTATTTCTGAACCGCTAAACTTTCGCAGAGCAAGAGGCACTTAAGGCAGGACATACACCCATAAGTCTACAAGATCTAACTCGTCTTATATGCTAGGCGGCAATTAAAGGCTTTACATCGAGTTCACTTCGATTAGCTTCCGCCTGCCACAAATCATATTGTGTTTGCTGATTCAACCAACTTTCAGCTGATGTATTAAACGCAATCGAAAGCCTCACCGCCATTTCAGGGCTAATACCTGCTTTACCGTTAACAATACTAGAGAGTGTTTTTCGACTAACGCCTAATGCTTCAGCCGCTGCAGTGATACTTAGCTCGAGAGGCTCAAGACAAAGCTCTTTAATAATCTCGCCTGGATGTGGAGGGTTGTGCATTAGCATAATTTCACCTCAGTGATAATCTTCGTAATTTACAATTTCTGCATGTTCCCCATTGAAACGGAACGTCACCCTCCAATTCCCACTAACACGAACAGACCAAACATCTGAACGCTTACCAGATAAGGAGTTCAGAAATAGCCCCGGTAAATTCATATCATCTGGGGAAGTAGAAGCATTAAGTCGGCCTAAAATAAGTTTTAAACGCTTAGAGTGCTTTACTTGAATACCTGAAGTTTTTCCTGCTTTGAAGAACTTCTCGAGGCCTTTGTGTTTAAATGATAGAATCATAAGCCGAATTGTAACCTGATACGACTCAGTTATCAATAAGAGTAATCGGGGTCAGAGTAACATTTACCAATCAACCTTCAATCCTCGGCCTACCCGCTTTTCCAGGAACCACTCGACGATGATACCTTCGCTCAATCTGTTCCTTGAACCCTTCACTACCTATCGCTATTCCCTTGTTAACCGCCTCGCGTATATCTGTGATCATTTCTTCATCTACATGATGCCTAAACAATTCTCTATAATTATTTGACCTTTCATCAGTCGACTTGCCCAGTGCCAAATACTCTTTATGCGGGTTCAATAACCCTGATACTTTACCTAAAGCATTACACTGATAACTTGACCAATAATAATCACCTGGATCTTCAACCATATTGGCGACTACTGGATTTAGCTAAATATATCTATAACATTCCAATAAGTAGCGCTCTGATTCAACTAAGCTGCTTTAAGGGGACTGAGGGATTCTTTTTTAATCAGAGTTCTGTACCAACTAAAAATCCGTTAACTGATTACTTTATAATCCCTCCGTCCCCTTTTACTGCTGCGGATGCAGTGAAACACTTGAGTCCCAAAGTCGGTCCCACAGTAATGTAAGCTTTGTCCAATCAAGTGAATCGTTGACACGTATGGCTTTGATAGGCGAAATAGTCGATACTTGAGTATCTTGGTTTACTTGTTCTGCAATGGCGAAATTGAATGCATAAGCGCCTTCAACGCCCATTCTTAGGTCAGACATGACTATTCGATCTTCACGAGTTTCAGCTTTGTAAAAACCTTTGGTAAACCATACCAGTCGTTGGGCATCCCAATGGCTTTCTAAGCCTTTTAATAACTCGGTGCCTTTAGGGTAGGTCTTAAATTCGATTGTATTCGTGTCTTCCCAAATACTCACATGTGAGATGCTGTAACGATCGCCTTCATCTATCACTATTCGCCATAAGAAAGAGCTCAATGGCATAGGTGTACTGATGGTAGATACGACTTTGCTTGTTCCTTTCTGATTGAGCCAAGCGGTGGCAATTTTCTCTTCCGCGATATGTTTTGCAAAGACGCCCCAGCATAGGTATAGCGATGAAATAGCGAAAGCTGAGGTGGTGATCATGGTGGCTTTCTTTGAAATCCAAGTATTC
>NZ_LWGA01001077.1:0-1443 GCF_001635235.1 Oleiphilus sp. HI0117
AATCAGGCCACCAAAAAATAGTATTTCGGCCAAATACATGGGAACCACCATACCCTACCCTCATTCACGCAGTATTTTGAGAGGGAATCCATCCAAGTCTTAACCTTATGGCTCCCGGCTCAAACACTACCGGGATGACGAAAAGACTGATTCGGGGTACTACCGGAATAACAACAGGACAAATTCGAGATGCTACCGGAATAACAACAGGACAAATTCGGGATATTCCCGTTTTAGCCCATAAACATCCCACCGTTTACATGGATCGTTTCACCAGTAATATAACTTGCTTGCTGAGATGCCAAAAACCCTACTACCGAAGCCACTTCTTCGGGCTGCCCCAAGCGCTGCATCGGTATTGTCGCCAACATACTCGCTTTTACGGTATCGGAAAGCTCTTCTGTCATGCTCGTCTCAATGAAACCCGGAGCCACTGAGTTAACTGTAATGCCTCGCCCACTAATCTCTTTTGCCAAAGAGCGGCTAAAGCCCTCTATGCCTGCCTTGGCAGCACAATAGTTTGCCTGGCCTGCATTGCCCATTTGCGCAACAACAGAGCTAACGTTAATAATTCGTCCCCAGCGCGCCTTAGTCATGCCTCGGAGCGCTGCCTTTGAGACTCTGTAAATCGAGCTCAAGTTGGTGTTCAAGACATTATCCCAATCTTCTTCTTTCATACGCATCAACAAACCATCACGGGTAATGCCGGCGTTATTTACAACGATCAAAGGCGGACCATAAGCTTGAGTGACCTGTTTGATGCCTTCTGTGACCGACTCTGGGTCTGACACATCCATCTTAATGCCGTCACCGTCCAAGCCCCACTTTGAGAAATAATGCGAAATTGACGAGGCACCATCTTCTGTTGTGGCAGTACCAATAACCGTTAAGGACTCATCCATGGCCAACTCTTTAGCAATCGCCTGACCTATTCCACGGCTTGCGCCCGTGACTAACGCCACCTTCTTTTCCATTGCCATTTTCCTGTTCTTTATTTTGGTATTTTAACTTGGTGCGCACCGCGCACCCTATACAGCATGTTTAATCTGATAAACCGGAAACTACTTTTTCAAGACTACTCACGTCTGACATAGCCATCGTGTTAACCGTTTTATCAATTCGTTTATTTAAGCCCGCTAGCACCTTACCAGGACCACATTCAACGAAAGTGTCGGCACCTAGCTCAATCAGCTTAGTGACCGATTGTGACCAAAGTACGGGGCTATGCAAATGAGCCAATAAATTTGTCTTTAGCTCTTCCAGGTTTGTGGCTACCTGAGCATTCACATTTTGCACAATAGGAATACCGGGTTCTTTAAATGTCAGTTTCGACATTGCATTTGCCAACTCTTCACCTGCAGGCTGTAACAAGTCACAATGGCAAGGAACACTTACAGGAAGCTTCGCAGTACGACGAGCGCCTTTTTCTTTTGCGATAGCCAT
>NZ_LWGA01001078.1:0-1056 GCF_001635235.1 Oleiphilus sp. HI0117
AAGACCTGGATGGCAAAGCAGGTAAGGATTATATCGATTTGGATAAGGTTCCAGAAGGCCGCAAAGTTTTTGCTCGTGAGTGTGCAGGTTGCCACAGCTCGAAAATGGCACCAGAAAACGTACGTGCAGATAAGAATGCTTTGGCCAAGTTCTACGAAGGTCATGTATTTGGTTCGGAAGATTACTGGCAATTAGAGTTCACTGACGCAGAGCGCAATGATCCGGCCTTTATTGCGAAATTTATGCAGAAAGATGAGTCCGGTAAGTTACGTCCTAAGCAGTTCGCCGAGAAAGGTATCTTTGGTCAGGATTGGCTGTCAAACGATGAGTTAGTGCCTTTCGATATCATTGGTACAAACTATTGTCGAGCCATTCATGACAATCATAATGAAGGCCACATCTTTGAAGAGTTCTCATCTGAGACCTACAAGAATAAGCCTTCACCGGGCAGTATTCCTAAGGTGCTTAACCCTGTCGCGCCAATCGTCGGTGGTATGCAGATTGGCGAGAAGAAGATTGAAGGTGGCCCAGGGTACTTGAGAAACTTCTCTCTATTATCGGCTTGGGCAACGGCTCCATTCCTACATAACAATGCGATTGGTGAAGTGACTTTCCTTGAAGACGGTTCACCTGACTACACGGTTAAAGGACGTATCGAACAATTCGAAATGGCCTTCGATGAGTTGATGAAGTCTGACGATCCGCTGGCAGAGAACAGTCGCCCGCAGAAGATCACTAAGTTACAGCATGACCTGAATATTACCTTAAGCGGTCAGCCAGATGGCATTGTCCATTTCCCTAAAGGCACGCCTGCTGCGCATGTACTTTCGTCTAATCCACATGATGCAGTATTCTTGAAGTGCGGTGATTTTGTTGAGAACAAAGGCCACCAGTTTGGTATAGATCTACCTGCAGAAGAAAAACTAGCCCTACGTGAATTCTTGAAACTCATGTAACGTTTGGTACTCATGTTTGTCATGAAAAACGAATGGGGAGGCCTAATTGCTTGAGCTGAGGCAGCTTTGTTATCACAAGGGCTGCTTTAGCTGGGCAATG
>NZ_LWGA01001079.1:0-1474 GCF_001635235.1 Oleiphilus sp. HI0117
ATCCACTCTTTAGGTAGTATTAATCGAACACCTGATCTTTTAGCTGTATACATAATAAAATCATTGAAATCGCTACTTTTTGAAAATGACTCTAAACTCTCATACTTCTTAAAACTTAGATTTAATGTATTGTCGATCGTTTGTTTATATTTTGATAGATAAGCGTTTCCCAAATGATTTAGATCAACATCACATCTTAATGTCGTATTGGCGCTATGATTTCCCATTCTATTGGTATGAGTTCTTGTATCAGTAGCTCCATTCTTATGAGTCCTAATGATAGTTCGACTATTTTTGGAATTACCTTGTGTACAAAAATAATCAAAAGGGAAAGTCGTAAGCTCTTCCGTTTTTTCTTTTAAATATTTTCTCGCCAAATTCTTTTGAAAGGTTTCGAATCCTGTTGTTTTCTTCTCATAACAATCTTTAGTGATACATCGACCAATTGATATTAACTTTGCACCTACTTTCGAAGGCATAACGTTTCTAAAAAAGTTTTCACCTTTTTGGATTTTTTCTAACAACCCCGCGTATTGACTGTAAAAAGCCTGTCGGGCCGATTCACTGGTATACCGTTCATAATAACCATCTGCTTGCTTGTCAATAAGCTTGATCTTTTTGTAATAGCTTTGTTGAATATTGCTGTATAAGAAATAGGTACTTTCATTTATTACAGGGTCTTGGTAATCATTAAGAAGGGTATTGGCTAGAGTAACAGCTTCGTTGTTAATTATTATTTCTTTGGATTTTTTCGGGCCATATATGTCACCTACTCCGCTTTCATTCTTGATCAAGCCAATGGAGCTAAAAAAAACTTTCTTTTCTGTATCAGTGCGCTCTTTTAGATAAGGTATGTTTTCTTCGATATCTTGATCAAAAAGCATTGCTCTTTTGGATAACAGTGCATTGTAAAAAGCCTGCTGCTGAAAATCTGGAGTTTGTTTTGCTAGGTAGTCAATGAACTCTTTCTGACCTAAGAAAAATACCGGATGAGCTATGATTATCACCAAGCTTGATAGAAAAATTTTTGAACCTTTACTTATTCTGAAAAAGTAAATCGTTCTTACTAATACCAAAGACAAGCCGATGCTAGATAGAGCTCTTCCAAGTATTTCTATAGTTTCAATATCACTATAGTTAAAACTCCCTCCTGAGACATTTAATAGCTTTGTGTTAAACATCAATTCAGAAAATATATAAGCTAAGTTAACAATAGCAACGGCAATGAAATACATTATGTCCTCATAATAAAAATATCGTTGCTACTAGACTAGAACATTTTCAAAAATCCTACATTTAATTTACTCTTGTTGAAAAACGTCTCATTTCAATAAGTGAGCTATTAAAGAGGTTGCAAAACAGGCTGCGTAAACTCGGATTTCTCATTGAGGAACTGGTACTAACTCAGGGGAAAGGTCAAGGTCATATGTAATATGAACCTTTATAAAGGGAAGCTAGAATGAAAAAAGATTTC
>NZ_LWGA01001080.1:0-1526 GCF_001635235.1 Oleiphilus sp. HI0117
GTTGATCTTCGCAATATGCGACTTCGGTGAACTCCTTATGGGTGTCCAATCCGACAAAAATTATGGTATTGTTTTTCATGGTGCTGGCCTCCGCTTATATGGTATGACACATATATTATGGCTCTGGCTTTGCTAACCCACGATAGGAGGTCAGCACTCTTTTGGGACGTGGGGAGTCATTATGTCTATGTTCCCAATGACTCTATGGAATAGGTAAAGGAATGTTTTACATACCAAATTATTTTTTAAAAAGAAAGGATCCTGGAACTGTTCAACAGCCCATATGGCAAGGTGCGAGGAAGACCAGAAGAGATTACGCTTTAGCTAATTTACTGACGTTTTTACCTTTAGTTTTTTTGATGGCTTATATGTTGTCAAATAGCGGCGAGAGGCACCCCGATGGGCCTGCTGGTAGTGCTTTAGTTTATTTGTTTCGAGAAAGTGTTCCAATACTTATTACCATTCTTGCTCTTTTTGGCTGTTTCATTTATTTATTCTTTTCTACACTTGGCAGGCTAAGAGATATAAACGTTAATCCAGTTTGGGGGCTTACTTATTTTTTGCCAGGCCTAGCTATTCCACTCACAATATTTTTGCTCCTTATACCTGGCACCAAGGGGCCAAACAAATATGGTGAAGAGCCAAGTTTGAAAAAACCTAAGCTAGATAAGATCCGAGAAATAGCTTCTCATAAGACACCGACGCAAATTGAAGCGGATCGAGTAGAATCGAACAAAGTTGATAAAGAAAATACTGATTTATTGCGTTGCCAGCATGATGTTATAAAGGAAAAGCTTAAGGCTCAAGAATTATGCAAGGTTTTCAAGAACACAATCGGAAATAATAAGAGAGGTTCCAAAATCTTGTTTGTTGGTTTTGATCTATCATTATCAAAATACTATATGTCCATTGCAAAAACGGGTACGCCAAAAGCAGAAATTAAAAAGCAATATTTTCTGAGTTATCAGTTAATGTCAAAAGCCCTTTACGAACAAACGGGTTTACTTATTACCGAGGTGGCTGACCTGAGCACATAACCAGGCCAGCCAGCATCGCTCCCTGCGGTCGCTGGACCTCGTTTCACTCGGCCGCTGCTGGCGGCGTTATATGCAAAATCAGACTCTGCGCTAAGGGAATAAAATGAGAAAAGTTGGTGGTTATTTGCTAGCTGGTTTAGGTGCAGTTTTGGTTTTATTTGGTGCACTTGGTTTTATCGAAACCGGTTACTTTTTACTGACATCTGAGTCTTCCGCGTACGATGTAGGTTTTATTTTTGGCCGCTGTACGGTTTTAATTATTGTTATGGTGCTAGGTTATCGAGCACTTAAAAAATCCAAATCACTTACAAGCGCAATAGCTATCTCAGAGTAACCATGGATATAGTAAATAAATCTACACAAAAGCATTTCTGGTTATCATTTCTAATTGCCAGCCTTGTATCGGCTGCTGCTTATCAGTGGTTATTAATATTAATGGGTGTTTGGGTTTTCTTTATTATGGGCGGTGTTACATTTATTCGTTCAGTT
>NZ_LWGA01001081.1:0-852 GCF_001635235.1 Oleiphilus sp. HI0117
CTATCAGTGCTGGATGGAAAAGTACTTGCACGGAAATACCCTGACAGTGATGGTGTCATGGGTGAGATGATTGTAAAGGGCGACCGGCTATATGTTTATGCACGTTCTGGTGACATAGTATCGTATCAGTTGAATCCGAAGGTAAAGGACCTTAGACCCTTGGGTTCGAGGTTTAGAAATAGAAGACTTTTCGAAGAGTCGTCTAACGAATATAGAGATTAAAGGTAGATAGATGGTTCCTGTAATAGCGCTAGTAGGTCGTCCTAATGTAGGTAAATCTACCTTATTCAATCGTTTGACCAAAACAAAAGATGCAATTGTCGCAGACTACGCAGGCTTAACTCGGGATCGTAAGTACGGCTCTGGAGTGGCGTTGGATAAGAAGTTCATTACTATCGATACCGGTGGTATAAGTGGTGATGAAGTCGGGATCGATGCTGTCATGGCTGAGCAGTCCTTGTTGGCAATAGAAGAGGCTGATCTAATCTTCTTTGTTGTGGATGGCCGGGATGGATTGACCCCTATTGATGAAGAGATAGCTCGTCATATCCGACAAACGGGAAAGCCTTATACCCTGGTTGTTAATAAAATTGATGGCCTTAATGCTGATACTGTTGCCAATGATTTCTACTCGCTGGGTATGGAGAAGCTGCGCTTAACCGCAGCCTCTCATAACCGCGGTGTTAAATCGCTGATCGAAGATGCAATGGAGGACTTCCCGGAACAAATCGAGGAAGATGATGAAGCAAATGGTTGTAAAATTGGTATTATCGGACGACCAAATGTTGGTAAGTCTACCTTGGTTAATCGACTGCTTGGTGAAGACCGTGTTGTTGTTTATGATCAACCTGG
>NZ_LWGA01001082.1:0-3822 GCF_001635235.1 Oleiphilus sp. HI0117
CGGATCTTCTTCACTTGAGGCAAGGCCCACAAAGGCGGTAAACCACGAGCTTCAGGGTCTTCTGATAACAGCTTAGCTGTCATCCGCATTGCCGCCACACCGTCTAACATACAGTGGTGCGCTTTAAAGTACATCGCAAAACGACGACCTCGAATACCTTCAATCAAATGGCTTTCCCACATTGGTCGCTCTCGATCCATTAGGGCGCCATGCTTAACCGAAACCAAGGCGAGTAGTTCTCGAATTCTTCCTGGCTTTGGTAAGGCGCTATGACGAAAGTGATGCTCTAGATCAAACTGAAGATCTTCTTCCCAATGGTATTGGCCGAAGCGAGATTTTAAACGCTGATTAAAAGGCGCGATGGGTTGCTGAAAGGAACGCATATACTCAGCAAGCTCTGTCACATATTTTGGGCCGGCATCTTCAGGAAAGTGATAAAGGTGCAAACCACCCACATGCATTGGCTGCTGACGTTTCTCGAGCCATAAGAAAATCTGATCTGCTAAACTCAATGATTTCATAAAGATTCCATCCAAACTGTGAGTAAAAACGCGAAAAACTGCTCAGCCATATTTAAACTGTTTCCCCTGGCCAACTACAACTGGCACTCATCCTATGGGCCCAACAAGATTAAGTTTGGCGGCATCGCTATCAATAGTTATAAGCTACACATTCACCAAAGTGTAAAGAGCGCGCAAGGATACCCGAGATCGCCTATTCGGCATAGTGCTAAGACATATTCAATCTGGCAATATCACAAAAATTTATGCTAGTTTACAATTTTAGTCGAGATCAGAGTTTCGTCGAACCAACATCTCGTTTATAGGCTGTGCGTAAGTCGGCTTATCCCAATCAGGAACATCCAGCCATGGCGCTTAGTTACTTAGTCCCTAAAGACTGCATTGAAACTACTTATGAAATAAAGAAGAGTCGTTTTATCGCCCGGCATTTTAGTGTTACAGATAGAGAGCAGGCCATGCTAGCTTTGGCACAAGCTAAACGAGATTACCCCGATGCTCGCCATCATTGCTGGGCCTACCAAATCGGTCCACCTCATAGTCCGAGTTTCGCGGCCATGTCTGACGATGGCGAACCCGGTGGCACCGCAGGCAAGCCGATACTGAATGTCATTCAACATAAAGATATTGGCGATGCCATGATCATTGTGATTCGTTATTTTGGTGGTATAAAGCTCGGCGCAGGCGGATTAGTCAGAGCATACTCCCAGGCGGCCCAGCAAGCCTATGACGAAGGTGAAACAGAGTTGAAAGTGGAACTCGACGAATTCCAAATACAATGTGATTTTTCAGACGAACAGGCTATCCGACACTGGCTTTTTCAACATCAAGGCGAAGTCATCGGCACTGAGTATCAACAAGCCGTGACGATGAAGATAGCCATTGATGATCGACATCTAAGCGACTTGAGTGCTTACCTGCATGCACTCAAAAGCGCCTCTTTGATTCAGCCTTAAGCCCTCTAAGTTTTCTTCACTTACTTAGGCAGAAAACAGGAATTTACCACCACTTGCGATAGCAATAACGATCAAGCCCAGTGTCAGGTTAATTGCGACGATTTTACGGATTAGATTTAAGTGCGTCGCGGCATCAGGCCAACGATTCTCGCTCACTGCAGCTTTCATACGCTTAAATGGAACAAAGTATAAATGCCCAAACAATAAAAACATGATATAGCCTAGACCAAGCATCATATGAACATGCTTACCTATCGAAGCAAAGCCACCATATAAGGCAATCATGCCATGACCGCTCACCAATAAAACAGCAACTGCTATCCATACCCAAAAAAAGAAACGCTTAAAGGTATCTTGCCACAAACTTAGACGTAGCGGAGGTTCCAATAAGCTTGCTGCAACAGGACGAAGACATAGATAGGCGAAAAACATTCCGCCAACCCAAATTGTTGCAGCCAATATGTGGAGCGTAAGCGCGATGGCCATTGTGAAAACTCCTTTTAAATCGTCACCAGAAATCTACATACAAAGATAAGGGGGCTATTCTGTCACTTATTCACTCACAAATCGATTAGGCCAGAACGAAATATCTTCCGTATTTACTTCGCGGTGTGCAACAAACTAAAGGCCCCACGAATCTGTCCTTCCTGATAACCTACCGCCCTATCGTGCGGGTACTGTTCCGAGAGTGCCTTTTGAATATCTGTTGTTAGACTCTCTCCATGACACGACAAGCACATACCTTGAGTTGGAATAGCCTTCATCATACGAAAGGTACTCCCTTCTTTTTTCACCGCTGCTAACTGTGTAGCAGGCTTTCCGGCTTTGAGTTGCTGTTCAAAGTCAGCAAGTACTTTCGCCTCCCAGGCATCTGGCTTGTTATCAGGGTTACGTGTTTTAAGGCTGGTGCGGGAAACTGTCCATTTTCCTTGGCTATGTTTGCTGGCGATTTTTTCTGCATCCACAGAACAAGCCTCAATACCCTTGGTAAAGCCACCTTCTTTTACCGCTGCTTGCAGGCTTGATTTCAACTCTCCTGCAAATTGTTGAATCACTTGCTTACCTTCGCTTGCTAGGTCTGAAGCGGTTTCAGCACTGCTAGCACCAGCCCAGCCTAGTACAGGCAGCAACAAAGCAACAGATAATCTTTGACAAGATACTTTCATCATACTCTTCCTCTCATTCTGGCAAAACTTAGGTAAACCATCACATAGCAGCGATTATATTAGCATTGACTAATATAATTCAAGCATCTATATTAGTAAAACCTAATATTTAGTTTAGAAGAGGTTTTAGATCATGAATATCGATAGAACTGTATTTGCCGTTGCCGGGCTGTTTATTCTTGTTAGTGTTATTCTCAGTCAGGTCCATTCGGTCTATTGGCTGGCATTTACGGCTTTTGTTGGCGTCAATATGTTTCAGGCAGCATTCACAGGATTCTGCCCAATGGCCATGCTACTAAAAGCCTTAGGAAAAGAGCCCGGTTGCGCATTTCGTTAAGCGCCAACTTTTAATGTGGGGCTCGCCTTTTTGCGTCGGGCCTTATATTTACGTTTTTTAAATTTGTTTTGCGCTTTAAGGCCAGCTAAGGCTGAAAGGTGTGTATCTTTTGCCCTACATAGTAAGTGACTGATTTGTTGTTCAAGTGGCAGCATAAAATCAGCATATGCATACTCCCCCTGACTCATTTGCTTTAGCATCAACTCCCAGTGTGCAGTCATATCGGGCAATGAAACCTCTTCTGGCAGACTCGCTATCACTTTTCTACCAGCCTCTGTCGCTTTAATGGCTTTACCTTCTCGGTAAATAAACTGCCTCTTGAATAACAGCTCAATGATCGAAGCACGTGTCGCTTCTGTTCCAAGACCATCGGTATCTTTTAGTATTTTTTTGATCTCGGGGTCACTCACAAAACGGGCTATACCGGTCATCGCCGCGAGTAAACTTGCATCGCTAAAGTGTTTAGGAGGCTGAGTAAGCTTGCTAAGCAAGTCTCCAAATAAACAAGTAAAACGCTCACCTTTCTTGAGCTGAGGTAAAGCTACGGTTTGTTTTTCATCCTTAGTGGATTTAAGTACCTGCTTCCAACCCGGCTCACTGGTTTCCCTCGACTTTGCTCGGAATAAGCCACCGGCAATTCGAAAGCTGATTTCACGGTCGGTATAAGCCCAAGCCGGAAAAAACTGAATAAGATAGTGCTTTGCTATCAATTCATATACTTGCTGCTCAGCTTTACTCAATAATCCCTTTTTTGACTTATTCGCAGTTGGAATGATCGCGTGATGAGCACCAACCTTGGCATCATTCCAAACACGTCCTTTTAAACTTGAGTCGGCACTGTTACA
>NZ_LWGA01001083.1:0-1530 GCF_001635235.1 Oleiphilus sp. HI0117
CAACGATGGCTTGAACAATTTCTTTACTGAGCAGGGTCATACAGTCTTCATAGACCGCCAGTAATAAATTTTCTAGACCTGAATAGGATTCGTAAAAATAGCGATCAGTTAACTTGGCTTCTTTGCATAAGCTCCTGACAGTTGAATTTCTAAAGCCGCAACATCCAAATAGTCTTAAGCCCGCATCTAAAAATTGTTGTTTTCTAAGTTTTTTCCGCTCAGCTAAAGATACCCCGCCATAGGTCCGTTCGGTCTTTTTATTTTCTTTAGAAGGTTCAGCAGAGGGCATTGGCGTTTTATTTCGTCCTGATTGAAGTGATTTTTAGTCCGGGTTGAGCCGTCTATTCTGCCGTGATTTGAAGTCGGATGTAAAGCGTGACCGTCAGTCAAAAAATATTTGACTACACCTGTAGTCAGAATATATGATGTTTTGAAGTTGCTTGTCGTCACAATTTATATCTCGTTAATCTTCGACTATGATGATGGCAAGCGCTAGACAATAAACATAAAAATTCAGTGAGCAAGGCAAGGTCTTGTGAGCGACTGGAGTGCTAAATGAAACAAGATTACCAAGTCATTATTATCGGTAGCGGATTCGGCGGACAGCTGGCAGCCATGAACCTAATCAAACGTGGCATTCAGGATTTTCTGATTCTGGAGCGGCGCGAATTTGTCGGTGGTACCTGGAGCCAAAATACCTACCCAGGCGCAGCCGTCGATGTTCCTTCTCCTTTGTATTCGATATCTTCAGAGCCTTACAATTGGTCGCAAATGTTCGCTGAACAAGACGAGCTAAGAGAGTACACCGAGCACATCATTTCCAAGCACGCTTTGGATAAGAAAATTGCGGCAGGCTCCAATGTGTCGAAGATTGAATGGCAGGAAGCAGAGCAGCGCTGGCAAATTGATATTGAAGGCAAAGATGCTTATCACGCTCAATTTGTTATTAATGCTTCAGGGCCACTTAGTACACCAGTGATTCCAGATTTTCCTGGAAAAGATACATTTAAGGGTAAGTCCTTTCACAGTAATAACTGGGATCATAACTATGACCATAAAGGCAAGCGAGTTGCAGTGATAGGTAGTGGTGCCAGTGCCGCACAAATAATCCCTGCGATCGCTCCGGAAGTTGAACACCTTGATGTGCTTCAACGTACCCCTCATTGGGTAATGCCTCGAAATGATTATAAATTTAAAGGCTGGCAACGTAAGTTGCTTAGTAAGAGTTGGGCCTACTTTGCTTTACGTTTCTTGATCTACTGGTGGTATGAATTCCGTGTTATTGGCTTTAAATATTCAGATTTGGCATTGAAGGTCTTGGCGAAGAACAAAGCTGAAAAGCATATTCGCAAACAGATCAAAGACCCGGACTTACAACGAAAAGTGACTCCCGACTTCACCATAGGCTGTAAGCGGGTAATTTTATCAGACACGCTTTACCCAGCTTATTGTCGAGATAATGTCACCTTATTCGATAAGAATAATGGCATAAAAGAAATCACCGAGAAGGGTATTGTGACTCAGGACGGT
>NZ_LWGA01001084.1:0-779 GCF_001635235.1 Oleiphilus sp. HI0117
CTTGAATTCATAACGCTTAGTAATTGATACACCATCATCACTTTCAAAATTAAGGTCTATTGAAAGGCTATCTTGTCCTTCTTGTAACTCGTATGAAGAAGATGATGATGAGTAAATAGGAGCTGGGCCGTTTTTAGAGGAATCATATCCATTTTTTCCAAATAGACCACTTTCAACAACGTAATGTCTACCATTACCACTTTCCAACAGCGCCAGTGCTTCTTCTGAGCCTAAGCTAACTTTATGCTGAGGCATTTTTGCCGAAATAACATTACCGCCTTTAAGATCAAGATATAAATCTAATACATCTGTTTTGATATGAACGCTTGACGATTGTTGCGAGGTGGAATTCTTTGTTTGGGCTGTGCTATCAATACTTGCAGCAGCAGACTCAGGTACAGTAAATTCAGAATCTTCGCTACTTTCTGCAGAAGTACTTAAACCAATAGACTCTTGTGGAATGGCTTGTTTAACTGCGGTTTGCGATGCTTGCTGACCATAATCTTCATTCCAGGCAAGTATCAACATATATGATACAACTGCTAAGCCAACAAAAATAATGCTACGTCTAAGATCCATAATAATTCACTACCGTAAATATCTTATAAAGATAGAGTTATAAAGGTTTTGATTGTTTATCTGAGGAGGATTTTGTCTTCTTTTCCGGTACAGGGTCGTGTCCACCTTCACAACCCGGATGGCATCTTAACACACGATGTACTGCAAGAAAGCTTCCTTTAAATATACCGTGAATTTTTACAGCTTCGAGGGCATATTCA
>NZ_LWGA01001085.1:0-897 GCF_001635235.1 Oleiphilus sp. HI0117
GGTTTTTAATAATTCGGGCCAGCTAGTATTTTGACTCCGATATTTCTAAGGTAGAAATTATGCAGGAAAAAGCGAAAGAGATTCTTATCATCGGTACTTACGGTATCGATATATTTCACGGCATGGTCGACGAAATGGAACAACGGGGCTATTTGGTTTTTACCACGACCTCAGCCCAAATAGCCCAAGAATATCTTCAAAATAGGAAGTTCGATGCAATTATTATCAATCTTGAGCCTGACGGAAAAGGAAGCGTTGCCGAAAGCGGACTGCTAAATAAGTTTATTGAATCGCCCTTGCAAGCCAATGCGATTTGTCTGGGCGTGAGTGCTCACTACCCTCACTCCCTGCCAAGCGATAAGAATGAAAAACACCTACAAATTCTGGCGGGCTGGCTCACCCTACCAGTTAAAGCAAACGTGCTCGCTGACCACATTGTCGAGCTGATAGACTCTCCCCATAAATTTACGATTAAGGAAAAACTAACTTCCTTGTAGGCTTAATATTGTTTAGCGCGTATTTGATGCACTTCTCATTATTTTCGTTCTGGCGACTACTCAGCCTTAAAACTGACCGTTTATCGGAGACTTGATTACAAAGTCATAGCGTTTTCTTAAGCTATATCTATCGCCCCTTACTGTAATCGTAGGTAGAGCAATGCAATCACTTCAGCTGGTAGATAACTTCATCGCACAGTTCAACTTTGTCTGTGCTTACAGTGAAGAACAAAAACGTATAGCTTATCAAATACGTTTTAAACAGAGCAAAGAAGACTTTGACGGACTCACTCATGTTGAGCAGGTCATTGACCAATATGACCACAACTCGACACACCTGCTCCTTCAAGAGAATAGCAGCAGACAATATATTGCCTGCATACGTATCAGCCACTCAGTT
>NZ_LWGA01001086.1:0-11747 GCF_001635235.1 Oleiphilus sp. HI0117
CTGAACCTCTAGAAAAAACCGTATGTAATGATACTTAAGCTGTATCTACTTCATTGCATTATAAGAAATATCTTTTCCGGCAGCGTCTTTAGCAGCACTATCAACTTCTTTGTCGCATTTATCCTTGTCACCGCCACAGACGTCGCAAGCAACCTCCATACCAAGCGCACTCATTCCACCACACGAACCGGTAATCGGCTTATTGGCAAAAATAACGCCAACAGCCATAACCAACATTAACAGGGCAAGAACACCGAAAACTATGAAAAATAACTCCATAAGTTCCTCCTACTTAAGATACTGTTTAAACGAATCAGTGTGCATTGTTATGAGGCCTTCATCACCTCGATAGATAAATAACGCACTGATATTGTGCTTTGAGGCAAACTCATACCCCCTCTGCTCACCCATCACCATTAGCGCCGTCGCAAGCCCGTCAGCTAACATGCAATCTTCAGCAATCACACTAACAGATGCAAGCAGATGCTCAACTGGCCTGCCGCTGAGTGGGTCAATCGTGTGAGAATATCGTTTACCATTTTCTTCAAAATAATTTCGGTAATCGCCCGACGTAGCGAGCGCAGCATTACCAAGATGAACCCTAGTATAAACGTTTCTACCCTGTTTATCAGGTGATTCAATACCTAATACCCACAAGGAGTCACGAACACTTCTACCATGAGTCACTACCTCACCACCAATTTCTACCAGAAAGTTTGCGATGCCTTGGTCACGCAACGCGATAGCAACTTTATCTGCTGCAAAACCTTTAGCAATAGCAGAGAGGTCTAATTCTACGTCCTGGAGTTTGTACAGTTGACCGTCAACCAATTTAAAGCGTTGAACACCTACTTTTTCAAGCACAGAAGCGAGATTCTTTTCATCAACAACTATCCCCTTGTGCTTAGAGCCACCGCCAAAGCCCCAGGCATCAATTAGCGGACCAACAGTTGGGTCGAAGCTCCCTTCGCTCAAGTTATTTAACGCAAGCGCCTCATTAAGCACTTCAATAGTTGCGGCCGACAAGGAAACACCCTCACCTATAGCAGCGCGATTAAATCTAGAGACTTCGGAGTCAAGCTTATAGGTAGACATCAAAGAGTCTATCGAAGCAAGCTCAGCCTCAATCGCAGAATGAATCGTATTTAGCTGTGAACTATCAACCTCCGATGGGCTCACAATATTTATATTGTAAGTGGTACCCATCGTCGAACCACTTAAAGAATATTGAAGTCGGTCTGGATGAGGTTGGCCGCACGCCATTAGGCCGAGCATCAAAACCAAAAAAATAGAAAATCTAAACACAATAAATAAAAACCGCTGTAAACGAAAAACGCCAGCCTTGTTCAGGGCTGGCGTAACTAGAAATATAACTAGACGAGATTAACCGCCAAAGTCATCGAGTAAGATGTTCTCATCTTCAACACCTAGACTCTTAAGCATCTGAATAACAGCTGCGTTCATCATTGGAGGCCCACACATGTAGTACTCACAATCTTCTGGTGCTGGATGGTCTTTGAGGTAATTTTCATATAGAACATTATGAATAAACCCGGTGTAACCCTTCCAGTTATCTTCTTCCATCGGATCAGATAACGCAGCATGCCATACAAAGTTTTCATTTTCTTCTGCTAGCTTGTCATACTCGTCCTGATAAAACATTTCTCTCAAGCTTCGAGCACCATACCAGAATGACATCTTACGCTTAGACTCAAGTCGCTTAAGCTGATCAAAAATATGTGAACGCATCGGGGCCATACCCGCACCGCCACCAACAAATACCATTTCGTTGTCAGTATCTTTAGCAAAGAACTCACCAAATGGCCCGTAAACATCGATGGTATCGCCCTTCTTAAGATTGAATACGTAAGATGACATTATCCCTGGAGGGTGGTTCGTTCCTGGAGGAGGCGAAGCGATACGAATGTTGAACTTAACAAGCCCTTTTTCTTCAGGATAGTTTGCCATTGAGTAAGCTCGTATAACGTCTTCTTTAACAATTGACTTATACTGCCACAAGTTGAATTTATCCCAGTCTTCGCGATATTCGTCTTGAATTTCAAAGTTTTTATAATCAACTTCGTGAGGTGGACACTCAAGCTGAACATAACCACCAGCGCGAAAGTCAACGTTCTCGCCCTCTGGCAACTTAAGAACCAGTTCTTTAATGAAAGTAGCTACGTTGTCGTTTGATTCAACAGTACAAACCCACTTCTTAACGCCAAATACTTCTTCGTCAACTTCGACTTTCATGTCCTGTTTCACAGGAACCTGACAAGCGAGTCTCCAGCCTTCACCTTCTTCACGCTTGGTAAAGTAAGCTTTTTCAGTTGGAAGCATAGAGCCACCACCTTCTAAAACTTTACACTTACACTGCGCACATGTACCACCGCCACCACAAGCTGATGATAGAAATAGGCCTTCAGAAGCAAGCGTTTGAAGTAGCTTTCCTCCTGCCGGGGTTTTAATAGTGTTGTCAGGATCTTCGTTTATCAAGATAGAGACGTCACCACTACTCACTAATTGTTTTCTTGCGATCAGTATGATGGCTACAAGTGACAGTACAATCACCGTAAACATCACCACACCGAGTACTATTTCTGCATTCATATTAATACCTTATCTATCTACCCAGTGTTAATTAAAGCGAGATACCAGAGAACGACATAAAACCTAGTGACATCAAGCCTACAGTGATAAAGGTAATACCCAAGCCACGCAGACCTTCAGGCACATCACTGTACTTGAGCTTTTCTCGGATACCGGCCAATGCGACGATCGCAAGAGCCCAACCGACACCAGCACCCAAGCCATAGACCGTGCTCTCAGCAAGATTATAATCACGCTCAACCATAAATAGAGATGCACCCATGATCGCACAGTTTACTGTGATCAATGGTAGGAATACCCCAAGAGCGTTATACAGATCCGGGAAGTACTTATCCAAAACCATTTCTAGAATCTGTACCAAAGCAGCGATAACACCAATGTAAGTTAACAAACCCAAGAAACTCAGGTCTACATCAGGATAGCCCGCCCAAGCCAAGGCTCCATCTTTTAGAAGGTAGGTATAAATAAGATTATTTACAGGAACAGTGATTGCCAATACAACGACTACGGCAATACCTAGACCGGTTGCAGCTTGAATCTTCTTAGAAATCGCAAGGAAGGTACACATTCCCAAAAAGAATGCCAAAGCCATATTTTCAACAAATACAGCCTTAACAAATAGGCTTAAATAATATTCGATCATTAGAACGCCTCCTTAACAGAGTGAGACGAGATTTTGTAATCAGCAGGCTCTACCTGGTCTTTCTTCCATTGCCTTAAGCCCCAAATAAGCAAACCGATGATAAAGAAAGCACTTGGAGGAAGCAGCAACATACCATTAGGTACATACCAGCCACCATTGTTAACGGTAGGCATAAGCTCGATGCCAAACAACATGCCTGAACCAAACAATTCACGTACAAAAGCGACTAATAGCAAAATAACGGCATATCCTAAACCATTACCTATGCCATCCAGGAAACTCATGCCTGGGCCATTTTGCATTGCAAACGCTTCAGCACGCCCCATTACGATACAGTTCGTGATAATCAAGCCCACAAAAACTGAAAGCTGCTTACTAAGTTCATAGGCATAGGCCTTGAGAACCTGATCAACAACAATTACCAACGAAGCAATGATAGTCATTTGAACAATGATTCGTATGTTCGAAGGTATTTGGCTACGAATTACGGATACAAACAAGTTAGATAGGCCACATACTGCACATACAGCCAAGCCCATAACAACCGATAGCTCCATACTAGTGGTAACGGCTAACGCAGAACAAATACCTAAGATTTGAAGTGCGATAGGGTTATTGCTAAAAACTGGTTCAAAAAGAACTTTTTTTGCTGTTACATCACTCATTCTTAAGCTCCTTCACGCAAGCGATTCAGGTACTTTTGGAATCCCTGCTCGCCAGTCCAATATTGAATAAGGTTAGTCACACCCACACTAGTCAAAGTAGCACCAGATAGACCGTCTACCATGTATTCGGCATCAGCTCGACTTTTATCAACTGCGCCTTTAATCAAGCCAAGCTTTGGCTGATCGCTAGACGCGAAGTCGTAGACCTTTTTACCCGGCCAAATCGCTTTCCAGCGCGGATTATCAACCTCACCACCCAAGCCAGGAGTCTCGGCATGCTCATAGAAGCCAAGCCCAACGACTGTATTAGCATCGCCCTCCAAAGCCAAGAAACCATGCAGTGTCGACCATAAGCCATAACCGCTTACAGGAAGAATGATCGTTTCAATCTTTCCGGCATCTTCAACCAAGTAGATCTTGGCGAACTTAACTCTACGCTTGATACCTGCAACGTCGTCAGCTCGCGAAAGAGTTGTTGAAAAGGCTGGATCTTTAGCCGCTTTTCTCTGGTCGTAATCAAGGACATTTTCCTTATTTACTGCAGACGCCTCGACATATTCACCGCTATCCAAGTCAACCAACATTGGCTTAATCGCAGAGAAGGCATTCTCAATTTCAGTCGCCGAAGCGCCCTCAACCAATAAGCCTGCGGCAGCCAAAATATTAGCTTTAAGGTTTAGCGCCTTGTTCTTCTCTTGTATTGGCTTTAACAGTACAACAGAGCCCGCTACTACAATCGAACAGACAATACAGAGCAAAAATGCAACCGTAATAGTTTTTCCTACCGTTTCTTTACTAGACACGTGCCAATCTCCTCTTGATATTCGCTTGCATTACCAAGTGGTCAATATATGGTGCGAACAGGTTAGCGAACAATATTGCCAACATCATGCCTTCAGGGAATGCAGGGTTAACAACACGTATTAAAACAACCATTACACCGATGAGCGCACCAAATACAAACTTACCTTGGTTAGTCATTGATGCGGATACTGGGTCTGTTGCCATAAAAAACATCCCGAACGCAAAACCACCAATAACAAGATGCCAATAAAAAGGCATTGCAAACATAGGGTTAGTGTCAGAGCCGATCATATTGAAGATAAGTGACATTGCTGTCATACCACCAAATACACCAACAACGATACGCCAGGAAGCAATTTTGGTTGCAAGCAATGCAAAACCGCCAATCATAATCGCTAGCGTCGAAGTTTCACCAATTGAGCCCTGAATAAAGCCTAAGAACGCGTCGACCCATGAAACTGATTGGTTAAGACCTTCAATTCCGCTGGCTGCAACAATGCTTAGAGGCGTCGCGCCACTAAAGCCGTCGACAGCAGTCCAAACTGCGTCGCCCGAAATCTCGGCAGGGTATGCAAAGAACAAAAACGCACGACCAGTTAAGGCTGGGTTCAAGAAGTTCTTGCCTGTACCGCCAAAAATTTCCTTACCAACAACAACACCAAAGGAAATACCTAGAGCAACCTGCCACAAGGGGATATCAGCTGGAACGATTAAGGTAAATAGTATTGAAGTAACAAAAAAGCCTTCGTTAACTTCATGCTTACGCACGGTGGCAAACAACACTTCCCAAAAACCACCCACTACAAACACTGTCAGGTAGATAGGTATATAGTATGCTGCGCCATATACGAAGTTATGAAGAATATTTGACGCATCATGGCCAATGAAAAACATGCTATGCCAATCGGTTGGTATAGTACCCAGCCCAGCCGCTATAGCAGTATTTGCCTGGAAACCGACGTTCCAAATACCAAAAAACATAGCAGGGAATGCGCACAACCAAACCGTAATCATAATACGCTTAAGGTCGAGACCATCTCTAACATGAGATGTGGTTTTGGTTACACTTGATGGCGAATAAAAAATGGTGTCAGCAGCTTCGTAAAGCGCATACCACTTCTCGTACTTGCCCCCTTTCTCGAAATGGGGCTCCATTTTATCTAAAACTGTTCTAAGTCCCATGATCAACCCTCAATTTCGATTCGAGTCAGATTCTCTCGTAGAATCGGACCGTACTCATACTTACCAGGACAAACATATGTGCAAAGCGCCAAATCTTCTTCATCTAGCTCTAAACAACCTAGAAGTTGTGCTTGCTCTGTATCACCTACAATCAGAGATCGTAGTAACTGAGTTGGCAAGATATCTAAAGGCATCACTTTTTCGTAAGCACCAACAGGAACCATTGCTCGATCACTACCATTTGTTGTGGTCGTAAAGTTGAACAATTTGGCAGGGTTAAGCTTAGAAAGGTAAATATTCATCACAGAGAACTTGTTGGCACCAGGAGATAACCAACCAATAAACTCACGCTCTTTTTGTTCATCAAGAACACTAACTTGCGAAGCATAGCGCCCTAAATAATCAACTGTAGCTCTTGCGGTCCGGCCACCAAAAACCGAACCTGAAATGGCTCTGGCAGAGGTTGAACTAAGTTCATTGCTCAGCAGCTCAGATATATTGGCACCAAATTGAGTTTTAACCAAGCGCGGTTTCTTAACAGAAGGGCCAGCAATAGAAACAATCCGCTCTACATACAGTTCGCCAGTCGTGAAAAGCTTAGCGATCGCGATGACGTCCTGATAAGAAATAGTCCATACACTCTTACTATCGCTTACAGGATCAAGGTAATGGATGTGTGTTCCGGCATTACCAGCAGGGTGCGGGCCAGAAAACTCTTGCTTTTCTACGCGCGCGATGGGTGGTAGTTCGATGTTAGAACCAGCTTTAGTACAAACAAAAACCTTACCTTCAGTAAGTTTTTCAATAATACTTAAACCTTGACTAAAAGCCTCACCTTCGCCCGACAACACTACTTCAGGATCAGCAGCTAATGGGTTAGTATCAATTGCGGTAACAAATATTGAATTTGGCTGAGCAGTCAACTCAGGCACTTTACTATAAGGCCTAGTTCGAAATGCTGTCCAGACGCCAGATTCAACCAGATTCGATACGACTTGTTCACGAGTAAGACTTCCAAGATCTGAAGCGGAGTATTTTGCAAACTCTACTTTTTCATCACCAGATTTCTCGATTACAATCGACTGGAATACGCGCTTTTCGCCACGATTTACTTCAATAACCGTCCCGCTAGCTGGTGCAGTAAATTTCACACCTTCGGTTTTCTTATCTTCAAAAAGAAGTTGTCCCTTAGCTACCTTGTCACCAACCTGAACAGACATGGTTGGCTTCATACCAACATAGTCAAATCCAACTATAGCAACCTTGCTAATGGAATTTCCTTGGGTGATGCTTTGTTCGGGAGAACCGGATATTGGAAGATCGAGGCCTTTTTTAATATTGACCATTAATCCTGCCTTCTCATCAGAATTTGTGAATTTTCCGCCACGTTAGAATTTGTTCTGTTGAGTGCCATACAGTTAAAGCATTACCACTCGATTGCGGCGAACCTAAAATCGTGGACAATTATAGTGAGCCATTTAACATATTGCTACACTACGCACCAAAATTTACTTATATTCTACCCATTTAAAGTGCCAACCTGCTTAAAAAATCAACCCTAGCGTTTTAGCGTACAAATATAGGAGCACTAGATACTACCAACTAGGTAGACAAGATAAGTAAAGTAGTAAAAGTCAGCTTATACAAGAAAGAAAATAAAGGCGCCAACTGAACAGTTAGCGCCTGAAGGAAATATTAGACTCTAGCTCTTAGGGAAGACAGGATATTCTATGCCAGCCATTTGGTTGGCAATACGCACAACCTGCGCACTATAACCAAACTCGTTATCGTACCAAACATAAAGAACCAAACGCTTACCGCTTACGATAGTTGCATTCGAATCTACAATACCAGCACGACGTGAACCAACAAAGTCAGTTGAAACAACTTCATCTGAAGTCAGATAATCAATCTGCTTAGCCAAATCAGAATGCAGGGAAATATTACGCAAATAAGCATTCACATCTTCAACAGATGTAGCTTTTTCGATATTCAGATTTAGAATAGCCATTGAGACATTCGGAGTTGGAACACGAATCGCATTACCCGTCAAACGACCTTCCATCTTTGGAAGTGCCTTTGAAACAGCTTTTGCGGCACCTGTTTCAGTAATAACCATATTCAACGGAGCGCTACGACCACGACGACTACCTTTGTGATAGTTATCAATCAAGTTCTGGTCATTTGTGTAAGAATGGACAGTCTCTACGTGGCCATCAATGACACCAAATTCATCATCAATCGCCTTAAGAACAGGCGTAATAGCATTAGTTGTACAAGATGCTGCAGACAAAATCTGATCATCGTTTGCGATATCACCGTTATTGATGCCATAAACGATATTCTTAATGTCACCCTTACCTGGCGCAGTTAGAAGCACCTTAGCAACGCCTTTAGACTCAAGATGTCTACCTAGACCAGCTTCATCTCTCCAGATACCGGTATTATCAATAACGATTGCATTATTGATTCCGTATTGCGTGTAGTCGACCTGATCCGGACCGCCAGAATAAATTACCTGGATAGCATTTCCGTTAGCGATCAATAGATTGTTTTCAGAATCGACCGTGATTGTACCTTCGAATGGGCCATGCACCGAGTCTCGACGAAGCAAGCTGGCGCGTTTCTCTAGATCGTTTTTAGCACCGCCATCGCGAACGACAATTGCACGTAAACGCAGATTATTTCCACCGCCCGCTTTCTCAATCAAAATACGCGCAAGTAAGCGACCGATTCGACCAAAACCGTACAACACGACATCTTTGGTATTTTCAGAAGCTGCTTTGCTAGCCTCTTCACTGTAGCCACCAACAACGTCGGATAACTCTGCTTTGACAAACTCTTCTAAACTAACATCATTGGTTTGTTCAGCAAAGCGAACGGCGAGCTTACCAACGTCAACACGAGCATGACCAAGCTCAAGCTCATCC
This sequence comes from Oleiphilus sp. HI0117, assembly GCF_001635235.1. Classification (NCBI taxonomy): domain Bacteria; kingdom Pseudomonadati; phylum Pseudomonadota; class Gammaproteobacteria; order Oceanospirillales; family Oleiphilaceae; genus Oleiphilus; species Oleiphilus sp. HI0117. Next base: position 8,835 of record NZ_LWGA01001086.1, read on the forward strand.
ATCACCTTTAATACCGCATAAGTATCGTGGACAGATAATTCTTTCTCTTCCACCTGGCGAACGAAACGATGTGACTTAAGAATTCCGATTACTGACTGGTTAATAACAGCACGACCATAGATGGACGTAACAATATTATTACGACGGTACAAACGACCAATTAATGGAATCATCGCCTCTGCAGTCGCTTCACGACTCTTCCAATCTGAAAAACAGTTATCAATCACTTCATTGCTCACGCTTAACACCTCTATTTGTTTATGCGTCAAATCAGGGCCGCTATTATCCAGATATATAGTTCAGCGTGCAACGCTTTGTGGTTAAATTAAGGCGTACACGTCTTAATCTGGGTCAATTAGCAACAAAATAGATTAAATATGCCGCACATATTTCCGTTATAAGTTAAAACAGCTAAAATCAATGAATAACAATCATAAGCCTATCAAGAGTAAAAAACGTGGCCGATACAAATGCGCTTGTCGTAGATGACTCATCTACTTCAAGAATGCTACTAACAAAAATTCTTAGAAAAATGGATATCCAATGCGAGCAAGCCTCATCGGGCGAGGAAGCACTATCTCAACTTGGATGGTTTCACCCGGACTTTATTTTTCTAGATCACTTAATGCCTGGTATGGATGGCTTTGACACTCTGAAAGCCATTAAGTCAAACCCAGACACACAAAACATTCCCGTCATTATGTACACCTCACAGCATGCTCATAAATATTATGAAGAAGCTCACGCCCTGGGCGCTGCAGGCGTTATATCCAAGCAAATTGATCGCGATAAGTTATATTTAATGATCAGTCGAATCTGCTTGAAGCCCAAAGATGACGATAAAGACGTCCCTACTGTCTACCAGGAAGTACAAAAAAACCTTGAAACCTCAATTGCCGACATGTCGAACAGCAAAGTTTTAGCGCGAGTATCGACATTAGAAACCGCATATGAAGAGCTTCACGAGGAAAATAGAAACCTAAAACTAGAACTCGCGCAATCTAAAGCTGATAGCGAGGAGCTTCGATTAAAGTCACAAAACTTTACTCCTTCTCAGATAGTCATCACACTATTTCTCGCACTAGCCTTGTTTGGCACAACGTTTACTTGGTTTACAACGCAGCGCATTGAATCAAACTTTGCCAGCACTCAGACTCGCCTTAACTTGATGGATGGATTGGTCGAGGAAATAATTGATTACCTTGAAAACAACTCGCCTTCTAATCAGTAGATATGGATATTGACGTACGTGGAAACTAAGACATCAAAGCAAAAACAGCCCGACCTCGATAAAATTTATCCACGACTTAAATTTTTGATCATTGACGATTTTGAAAGCTTCCGTTCATCGTTGCGCCTCATGCTATCGTCTTTTGGCGCTGTACATGTCGACATTGCCTATTCTGCCGAAGATGCCTTAGAAAAATGCCGCTTTAACTTCTATGACATAGTATTATGTGATTTCAACCTTGGTGCAGGCAAGAACGGCCAACAGGTTCTTGAAGCACTTCGCGTAAACAAGCGCCTCAAACACATCCATTTATTTGTTATGGTTACTGCAGAAACAGCTAAAGATGTTGTTCTCGGCGCACGCGAGTACCAACCCGACGCCTACATTGCAAAACCAATTACGCGCACAGTATTAGAGCAGCGCCTTGGTCAACTGGTAATGCAACAACGAGCACTAAAGCCTATAAATAAGGAACTTGATCTAGAGAACTACCCCAAGGCTATCAGCCAGTGCTTGGCACTAATCAATGATAAGTCACGATACTCTTCTTGGTGCCACCAAACATTGGGCCAACTTTACCTACAAATTGGCGACACACAAAGCGCAATCAGGCTGTATGAGTCAATTATCGCAAAGCGCGAAATACCGTGGGCATCGCTAGGGCTGGCGCAAGCTCAATTAGCAAATCAAGACTACTCACCTGCCCTGGAGAACTTTAAGGCGGCACTTAAACTTAACCCCTACATGGTTGAAGCATATGACGGTCTCGCAGCTTGCTACGAGAAACTGAATCAACCACAGAAAGCACAAGAATCACTTGAGTCAGCAGTTGAAATGTCGCCCAGAGTAATTCTACGTCATGAGAAACTAGGCAAGCTATGTCAAAAGAATCAAGACATTGAAAGCGCAACAGAGGCATACAGGAAAGCTATTCGATATGGCGAACACTCAATACATGAAAAAGCTGACAACTACCTAAACCTTGGCCGCTGCTTATCCGAAAGGTCATCGGGAGACCTTAGTGATTCTGGCAAAACACATGCGGACGAAGCGATACAAGTTCTAAACGAATTAACACATAAATTTTCGGCTGACGAACAGGCCTGCCTCAATGCAACGCTTATCGAGGCTCGAGTATTTAATGGTCAGAACAATGCCGAAGCAGCACAGGAAAAACTTCATCAAGCAGAGTGCATGATTGAAGAAGAGAAGCTCTCAGCGGAAATTGGCATCGAGCTAGCAAAGACACTCTACTCCTTAAACGAGCTTGAACGTGCCGAGAAACTCTTAATCACACTCGCTGAGCGATTCAGTAACGACCCCGAAGCGCTAGCGCAAATTGAAAGCCAGCTTGACGAACCCGAAAGCTTAGTGGCCAAAAAGCAAGCAAAACGCCTTAATAAATCAGGTATTGAGCAGTTTGAACAAGGCCAACTTGCACAAGCTGCTGAAGCATTCAAAGAAGCGCTCAAGCATACACCAAGACACGCAGCCTTGAATCTTAATCTAGCTCAAGTTGTAACGAAGCTATTTAAAGAAACTGCTGACCATAGCTTATTAAAGCTTGCAGAGCAGTCCCTTGAAAAAATAAACAACATACCCGAACAGCATAACCAATACCGAAGGCTTAAACACCTCGAGAAGCAAGTAGCAGAACTTCAATCCAAAAAACAAAATTGAAC
>NZ_LWGA01001087.1:0-1565 GCF_001635235.1 Oleiphilus sp. HI0117
TCCTGATTACCAGGAAATCGAAGCAAAATGTGGTTGTGGTAACGTTATTAAAACACGTTCTACGCTATGTAAAGATATTACTCTGGACGTATGTTCAGCATGTCACCCATTCTATACTGGTAAGCAGAAAGTAATGGATACAGGTGGTCGTATTGATAAGTTCAAGAAGCGTTTCGGCAGCCGTATCGGCGGCTAAGCTTTGTTTGGCGAGTTGCCAAAGAACTAAGATATTCCGAAAAAGAGCGCTTGTCGCTCTTTTTTCGTCTGGTTATTTGATGATTTCGGTCAAATGACAATAAAAAAGTTACGGCGTATTATCATTTGATAATTGTCCATAGGTAATAAGTGATGTCATAATGTGCGCCGCGGACAGGCTTTAGGGCTTTAATGTCCCTGAAAGAACCTAAACGGAAAAACCAAAACGGTAGAATATAATGTCAGATTTCAAACAAGATGCTCTAGATTACCATGAGTTCCCGAAGCCAGGGAAAATCAGCGTAGAACTTTCTACTCCTGCTCAAACCTCTCGCGACCTTTCTTTGGCTTATAGCCCAGGTGTTGCAGAGCCAGTTAAGGAAATTGCTGCTGACCCGGAAAATGCATATAAGTACACTGCTAAAGGTAACTTGGTAGCGGTTATTACTGATGGTACTGCGATTCTTGGTCTGGGTGACTTAGGTCCTTTGGCTTCTAAGCCTGTAATGGAAGGTAAGTCTCTTCTTTTCAAACGTTTTGCTGGCGTTGATTCAATCGACATCGAAGTTGAATCTGAAAGCCCTCAAGCATTTATCGACACAGTGCGTCGTATTGCGATTACTTTTGGTGGCATTAACCTAGAAGACATTAAAGCACCTGAGTGTTTTGAAATCGAGCGTACGCTTAAAGAGCAGTGCAACATTCCAGTTTTCCACGATGACCAGCACGGTACTGCTATCGTAACGGTTGCAGGTGCATTGAACGCACTTGAAATTCAAGGCAAGAAAATTGAAGAAGCAAAAATGGCGGTACTAGGTGCCGGTGCTGCTGCAATTTCTTGTTCTAAGCTACTTACCCTTGCGGGTATGAAGCCAGAAAACATCTTCATGTGTGATCGTAAAGGTGTTATCCACTCTGGTCGTGATGATCTAAACCAGTACAAGGCAATGTTTGCAGTAGATACTGACAAGCGTACGTTTGACGATGCGCTAGACGGTGCTGATATCTTCTTGGGTCTATCTGGTCCTGATATGGTGACTGGTGAACAAATTAAGAAGATGGCTCCAAACCCAATCATCTTTGCATGTGCTAACCCGGTTCCAGAAATCATGCCTGAAGTGGTTGCAGAATCTCGTCCAGATGCTGTTATGGCAACAGGTCGTTCTGATTACCCTAACCAGGTAAACAACGTTCTTGGCTTCCCATTTATCTTCCGTGGTGCGTTGGATGTTCGTGCAACAGCTATCAATGAAGAGATGAAGCTGGCTGCTGCTAAAGCACTTGCTAATCTAGCAAAAGAGCCTGTAACTAAGGAAGTTCTAGACGCTTACGGTGTGGATTCAATGGAATTCGGTAAAGAGTACATCATT
>NZ_LWGA01001088.1:0-1018 GCF_001635235.1 Oleiphilus sp. HI0117
CCATAAACAATATCTAGATGCAGGCGCAGATATAATTGAAACAAACACTTTCAACTCGACCAAAGTTTCCCAAGCTGACTATGGCATGGAAGAGCTTGTATACGAGTTAAATTTCGAAGCTGCACGTATTGCACGTGAAGAAGCGGAGAAGAAGACCGCTGAAACGCCCGACAAGCCAAGATTTGTTGCAGGTGTCGTTGGCCCAACATCACGTACGGCATCCATTAGCCCCGACGTTAACGACCCGGGTTTTAGAAACGTCACTTTCGAAGAGCTTTACGACAATTATTATGAAGCCACCGATGCCTTGGTAAAAGGCGGTGCCGACATAATCATGATCGAGACCATATTCGATACGCTTAATGCTGAAGCAGCTATTTATGCAGTTGAACAATACTTTCAGGATTCCAAACTGAAACTGCCAATCATGATTTCAGGCACCATCACTGACGCCTCGGGCCGTACTCTGTCCGGGCAGACAGCTGAGGCCTTCCTAATATCTGTTAAGCACTGCAAGCCTCTGAGCATCGGTTTTAACTGCGCTCTGGGTGCCGATGCACTTCGGCCCTACATTGAAGAGTTATCTACCAAGGGCGAATGCTATGTTAGCGCCCACCCTAACGCAGGCCTGCCGAATGAGTTTGGTGAATACGATCAAACACCTGAAGAAATGGCCGATATCGTTGAGACCTTCGCAAAAGATAATTTAATCAACATTATCGGTGGCTGCTGCGGTTCAACACCAGAGCACATTGCTGAAATCGCACGACGTATGGAGAAACACAGTACAAGGGCTATTCCACAGATCAAACCCAAACTTCGCCTTTCCGGCTTAGAAGCTTTTGTTACAGATGAAGACTCACTATTCATTAATGTCGGTGAGCGCACTAACGTTACTGGTTCAAAGAAGTTTTTGAGGCTTATTAAAGACGAAGAGTTTGAAGAAGCACTCGACGTTGCAAGACAGCAAGTTGAAAACGGCGCACAAATCATCGATATCAATATGGATGAAGGCATG
>NZ_LWGA01001089.1:0-972 GCF_001635235.1 Oleiphilus sp. HI0117
TATTTAAGGGATGGGAAAAGATAAGACCTAAGATAAACTTTAAATAAAAATTCGAATATGCATTGAATAATCTTGCCCAAACAATTACAATCTCGCTCCAATTTTTTTTCACCCTATTTATTGTGAGTACTGGAAATGAAAAGAACATTCCAACCTAGCGTACTTAAGCGTAAGCGTACACATGGCTTCAGAGCACGTATGGCAACTAAAAGTGGTCGTCAGATTTTGAACCGACGTCGTGCTAAAGGCCGTAAAGAACTAAGTGCATAAAACTTGTACTCCAGTTTTAAGTTTCCTAAATCAACTCGGCTACTAAAATCGAGTGATTATAGTGATGTTTTTGAGTCTGTTGATATACGAGTTTCCAGTAAACATTATTTGATGTTGACTAGAAACCTGAATAACTCAGATAGCAGACTCGGAATAATCGTTGCTAAAAAGAACGTAAAACTCGCTGTACAACGGAACCGAATTAAACGCTTATTACGAGAATCGTTTCGGACTAAGCGTAGTTCGCTTCCAAACCTTGATATTATTGTTCTTGCAAAGAAAGGTGCTGATTTATCTAGCAGCAAAGAATGCACTCAAGAACTAGACTATCTGTGGCGTAAGTTAGTTCGTAAAACATCTCAAAATAAGTCTGATAAGAAGACTAAGTCAGCTCGGACTTCGTAACTACTGACTGCTGAAAAGTGTTAGTAAGGACATAATTTTGCTGAGAACCATGATGAGAAAAGTTATCATTGGTCTAATTCGCGCTTATCAACTCTGTATTAGTCCTATACTCGGCCCTTCTTGTCGATATTATCCAACATGCTCTGAATATGCCCTCGAAGCTGTAAAAATTCACGGTATATTTAAAGGAAGCTTTCTTGCAGTACATCGTGTGTTAAGATGCCATCCGGGTTGTGAAGGTGGACACGACCCTGTACCGGAAAAGAAGACAAAATCCTCCTCAGATAAACAATCAAA
>NZ_LWGA01001090.1:0-1349 GCF_001635235.1 Oleiphilus sp. HI0117
ATCGACTAACGCATCACTGTCACATCATTGAAACAGGTAACGAAAGTTACCGCTACAAAGAATCTACTAATAAACGAATTTAAAACTGGAAATAAAAGAAAAGTTCAGGCCATAATCTGGCCTCTCAGGCGGGTCAAAATTAAGTGCAAAAGCCGGGTCAGTTTTACATGCAAATTAACACGCACCATTTAGAACAATATTTTGGCTCACACGCTGCGGAGCATTCTTTGCTATAGCAAGGGCTACCCCTTTTGATACCTCGCAAATACTCACTCCTTTAATTGTGTTTTCACATACATTAGCAATTGTTTGGTTCGATAGAAAGAATAGGATGACAAACAAGAAAAATGGCTTCATTGAGCTAGATTACTCCGTATCTAACAAAAACGTGGTAAGTCGATATAGTTTGAAATTCTGAAATGTTACTGGATTCCCGTGGCATTCTCCATGAATAAGTTTATAAAGCAAGGTGTTTAAGATCGTAACAGCTTTACCAAATTACACATGTAAGTGAAACTATGACAATTGGGCCAAATCTAAAACGAGTGCCAAAGTCTTCTATTGGCACTTTTCTGACCAAGTCTTGCTTAGAATGGTTAGGCCCAAGTCAGACCATTTATTCTAATAGGCCAGCTTGGGTGCTGACTTTTAGGCATTAGTTATATCGTGACCTAACACGTTTAAAGCTCGTTTTCGCCCTAAAAAAGCATTACCCTGTCTAGCTAAATACTCATTTATAAGTACATAAAACTTTTGCTATAGAACTTATGCCTGCCAAACAGAAGATTCTTAAAGTTCGTCGCCACTATAACCAGTGGGTGGCTGACCAAACCCTAGAAGATTACGCCTTACGATTCACCGCTCGTAAAGCTCGGCGTATGGGTATTAGCCGTGTCGGCAAAACCGCTTTAGGGGCGACTGCTTTTTTGGCACTTGAAAGCATTGCTGCAGCGGTAACGATTAACTATGGTTTTGTGAATACCATTGCAGCGATGTTAGTCGTTGCAGCGGTTTTCTTTATTACCGGTTTTCCAATTGCTTACTACTCAGCTAAACACGGTTTAGACATTGATCTTTTGACGCGAGGTGCCGGGTTTGGCTACTTGGGCTCCACAGTCACGTCACTTATTTATGCTTCGTTTACTTTTATCTTCTTTGCGATTGAAGCCGCTATTCTCGCATCGGCTTTACATGCCTTGCTGGGTATTCCGCTATCGATCGGGTATTTCATTTGCGCTGTGGCGGTTATCCCTATTGTGATCCGGGGGATTACCACTATTTCGCGTTTTCAAGTCGGGACGCAAACTCTGTGGTTACTATTACAAATCGCGGCAATCGCTACCGTGATC
>NZ_LWGA01001091.1:0-1118 GCF_001635235.1 Oleiphilus sp. HI0117
TTCCTGACGAAGCTTTTGCAAATACTCGGGCACCAAGTCACCGTTCAGGGTAATGCCTTCAATATGCATCTCCTTTCCTGAGGAGCCAATAATTATTGAGTTCAACCATAGTTTATCTAAGTTCTGGCGTGCAAGTGAGAGCAGAATATTAGAAAAGCCTTCATCATCTTTAACTACAACCGTATCTAGCATTTCGATCATTCGTTGACGAGCTTCAGCTTTAGCGTGCAAACGCTGATTAGCGGCGACTAATGACTCATCTTTTCTCATGCGTTTAGCTTTAACGCTTAGTGTTTCAAGGCGCTTTGCCATTTCTTCATTCTTTGATTTGATTACTTCAAGCTCTTGAGCTTCCTGCTTTAAGCTATGGCTAAGCCACAAGCTGACACCAATGAGCAAGAGCAAGGTGACAACAGGCAGAAGTATAATTTGTTCGAGTGGTAACTTTACGCGTTTTGGTTTGAAAGCGTCGGTATAGAGGTTTACTTGTTGCATATTGCTCTACCCCTCTCTCAATGCACTGGCGAGCGCGACAAAAGCTTGAATTTCTTCAAGGCCCAGATTTGCCTCGTCCTGCATAAACAAGGACATATCAAGCGGTTCGACTCTGGCGCCAATACTACCACCAAGCATATTTGCTAATGGCATATTGGGTGCAGGGCCCATCAGTGCAACCGTTTGCGGAGGAACTTGAGCCATCTGGCTTTCAAAGTAATCAAATGAGCGCTGGATTTCTAAAGATAATTGCTGAATAACCGAGTTTTGCTGCGCGACATCGTTCAGCGCTTGTAAAGAAAAGTCAAAATGCCTGGAAAAGTAAAGCGTGTCACCTTTAACCAACACAATCATTCCAGCACCGTGACGAAGATATAAAACCGCAACGGGTCTTTGATCATCATCTGCTAGTCGCAAGGCAATATTCCTAATCGCTAGCTCTGAGATCTCAATTGTTTCTAGTTCCAAACCAGACTTATTGACGAGATTCACGGTATCCTGGATTAAAGCTGACCGACTGGAAACAACATTCACCTGTTCCGGACGTCCTTTTAGGGCATCCTGAGGAAAATCATAGACATCCAGCACCGCATCGTTTACGTCATAGTCGAGTAGGTCTTTTA
>NZ_LWGA01001092.1:0-798 GCF_001635235.1 Oleiphilus sp. HI0117
GTCTTAATGTTTTTATCTGGGCAACTATTCCTGCTTTGGCATGGTGGTCTGGAATGCAAGATCCCGGAGCGCTGGTGGTTCTAATATCGGTTCTGCTTATGGCAGCGATATTAAGATCAACCGTCTCCTGGCAAGCCACTCTGGCTGCCGGAGGAGTAATTAGCCTGCTTACAGGCATTGTTGCTCCTTATCTTATGCCAGAGTTGATTGAAACCCTAATGGGGTTGGCTGAAGAGTTCTTTAAGCAGCTCGCAGAAGAGTCGCAGCAAGAATACGATGCTAATTTACAAGAAGGTTTCAAATTGCTACTGGTAGCAAGCTTTGCTTCATCCTTTTTCGGGATGGCTGTTATATCGCTGTTTTTAGCGCGATCCTGGCAGGCAAGCTTGTATAACCCGGGTGGTTGGCGAGAGGAGTTTCACCAGATACGCTTAACTGCGCGTATGGTGATGGGCCTGGTTTTGTTGATTGTGATCTTACCTGTGCTGGGCGTGAGTCCTGCCTTGGTTATCGCAGTCGCTGTGGTTCCGATTATGGTTTGCGGTTTTGCCTTGGTGCATGCCGTGATAGCGAAGCGAAAGCTTGGCGGGCAGTGGTTAATTGGCATTTATTTCTCGGCCATATTGCTGTTTCCAACTGTATTGATGCTGATAGCTTTGTTAGCCTTACTAGATAGTTTGGTCGACTTTAGAGCTAGAATGCAGGCGCCAGAATAGTAAAAGCATGAAACGCTGATTAGTTACATGAAACTAATTTGAGAAATCTAGAAAATAGAGGATCACGAGATGGAAGTTATTC
>NZ_LWGA01001093.1:0-798 GCF_001635235.1 Oleiphilus sp. HI0117
GACTATTTACCGCCCCTTAGCGAGGACCCTATTGCTATCAGCCTGAGCTAATCACGACAGGTAAGGGTTCGAATATATCTGCCAACGCTAAACTAAAAAAGCCCGATTAAGTAACCGGGCTTGATAACAAACTAAGCTAAATATTAAGCTGTTGTTTTCTTGATAATCGCAAGCAAATCGTCCTTTAGCTTAAGGCGCTCTTTCTTACACTTTTCAAGATACTCGTCAGAGGTGTTTTCTGCACCGGTCTCGATTCTGTGTACTTCATGATCCTTATCATGATACTCATCAAATAAACGAGCAAAGTGGTTATCACTCATCTTGAGGTTATGAATAGTCTCTTTGTGCTCTGGCAACTCATGAACTAGATCGTGCTTTTCTAACATAGATATATATCTCCTTAGAGGGATTGTTTTTTATCATCTTTTCATAGCTCCACTTTATATGAGCCTTAGTCCAAACGAGATGATCTAGGTCAAACAATTAGGTATCTTGAAAATCTTTCTATTGTCAGCCTAGATCAGGCCTAAACGTGAGTTTTCTATACATCAGGTAAAGACTTGTAAGCAAGTTGTGAAATCTAGTCAAATCCGCCTATGCCCATTACTAAAACCTAAGAACAGCCTATACACTGAAGTCATTGTTTATGAATAGTTCTTCCAAAAAGCACAAGCACGATGGAAAGGCTAAAACCAAACCAGGAAAGAAAATGCTAAAGAAAATCATTGCTGTCAGCAGTCTGCTGTTTGCTGCATCAACCGTCAATGCAGGCCTCATTAACCCGACCGGCAATGCCGA
>NZ_LWGA01001094.1:0-1018 GCF_001635235.1 Oleiphilus sp. HI0117
TTTCATTAGAAAAAGCAATCCAGAGCTTATTACCACTTTATATTCAAAACATATTACCTTGCTCAAAACACGTAGCAGCCTTATCACACAAACTAAGGCTAACCAATGTAGGTCATCGAGCCAGTTTTTCCGGAAGCGGCCTATACGTCACTCCTGGTTCTAGCACCTAGCCACAACAGCCAAATACAGCAGTTTGCATTGCGAACTATACCACGAGACAGTTTTATGCTTAGATAGCCTGGATATCAACTAAGCCTGTTATTCTGGAACATCTTCAATGAGCATAATACTGCACCACTACCCTCTGTCTCCTTTCTCTGAAAAAATAAGAGCGATGCTTGGCTATACCAACCAAGAGTGGTCCTCCTGTCTGACCTCAGAAGCGCCGCCACGAGGCAAACTGGACTTACTTTCAGGAGGTTATAACAGAATACCAGTGGCACAGGTGGGAGCTGATATTTTTTGTGATACGAGCCTTATAGCTGATGAACTCGCCGCTATCGCTGACGAACCATCGTTAGCCAACGAAGCTCTGAATCAAGGCCTTCTAACTGAAAGACAATGGCTTGAATCAAAGCTATTTTTTGCATGTGTAAATAAAGCATTCTCTTTATCATTACTTCGACGTATTGCTAAAGACAAAGGCTTATGGAATTTACTTCTGTTCTTGAAAGACAGGATAGAAATGGGCGCCAAAGCCTCGGTATCCCTCGGCAGCCCTAGATCAGCCAACAAACATATTAAGCAAGGTCTAAGCTATCTATCAGAAAACTTAAGCTCGAATGAGTTTATCGGTGGTAACACACCGAATATTCTAGACTTCTCTGCTTATCATTGTTTCTGGTTTCTGACGGAAGTCGGCCTTAAAAAGGATATTTCCAAGAATACAGCCGCGTTGGCTTGGTACCAAAAAATGAAGGCTTTCACCAACTCTCCTGACAATGAAATTAGTATCGATACGGCGATCGATATCGGGAGAGAAGCCCAACCTCGGCAACTAGACAAGCGTTACACCTCA
>NZ_LWGA01001095.1:0-866 GCF_001635235.1 Oleiphilus sp. HI0117
CAATTTCACTTGCGCCACTACATTAGTCTGATACCAATGCTCCGGAGTCTGCCAGCTTTGAGCGACCATACCTTGCGCTGCAAAATTAATTATATAAGTTGGTTTATGCTGCTTTATTACGCTTAGGAGTTCATCCAGATCATGGTTAAGGTCAATTTGGAAAAACCGAAAACGTTCATTAAAAGCGCCACTCCACTTGTATGGCAAGAACACCGAGTGCAACTCAGGTGAACGACTAACCCCAATGACCTCATAGCCTTGCTCAAGCAAATGCTCAACAAAGTGGGAACCAGAAAATGAGTTACTACCAATTACAAGAAATCGATCTGCCATAATACCTGCCTAAGCTTGCCAGTCTCACTTGTCTTTATTGACAAGACTATGAATCGGATTATCGTCGAACTCTTTTTGCCATGAATCTGCTGCCGGCCAATTAAGAAGCGGCAAAGGGTCCAACTGAGCTTTACGCAATGCAGAATATGTGCCGATATCACGATGAATGACATCATTGTGCCAAGTAGCTATTCGACCAACAAATTGTGGAAGCACCTGTGTACTAAAATCGGAGATCTCGGGATGCAGTTCTAGCCAATCAAGGATTTCAGGCTCAAGCAGATAAACTGCAGCATTTGCTCGGTTGCCAGGAGGGTTTGAAACTTTTTCGTGAAACCCAATAACTCTATTTTGAGAATCAAGCTCAACTATCCCGCAACTTTGAGGAAGTTCAGTATCAAAAGTCATCATTGTTATAGGGCAATTATCTGGTCGATACTTGCAATGATATTCAATAAAAGCCGAGAAATTACAGTGACACCAATTATCTGCATGAATTAGTAGCGTCGTGGCATTCTTAAAAAAAGCCTGAT
>NZ_LWGA01001096.1:0-1057 GCF_001635235.1 Oleiphilus sp. HI0117
ATTTTTTTACACCTAGGTTATTTATTATTCTATGTACACTTTAACTACTGCAAAAACAGAAAGTGAAATTAGGGAGCTGGCAGATTGCTGGCGTTCTTGGGAGTCAGAAGGTACTGAAAAGTGGCCTCACAACTTTTTGGTATGGAATGAAAGCTACCGCAAACATCTTTCGGAGGAGGGCGGGAGTTTTTTTTATGTTGTGATTAAAGTGCATGGTGAAGTTTCACACGTGATACCGGTTGTAGAGACTAGGCTTTCTCTTTTAGGTGTTTCATTGAAGGCGTTATCTCTACCATTTCATGACCACTCTCAATTCTCTGGAATTACTTCAGTGTCTCGAGTTTCTGATTTAACTTCTGTAGACATGCTAACTCTTCTGACGGAGTTGTTAGTGGGTTACGACTGTTTTTATGCGCCAGCCGTACAGAAGAAGTCTCTGATATCTGAGAGTGCATTGTTGAGGCGTTTAGGTGCATGTGTGGGCGATCGAGCGGGATGTGATTACTTGGATTTGACTCAGCGAAGATCTAGTGAGGATTGTATTTCCAAAAACTTTAGAAATAACCTTAGAAAGGCATCGAAGAAATTCGCTATTACGCAAGATATTGAGATAGAAACCTCAAAAGATAAAGGAAAGCTTCCAAGCTTATATCAGGAGTTTCTTAGAGTAGAGTCTTCTGGGTGGAAGGGGGGTGGGGGAACGGCCACTGCTATCGCTCTTAATTCCGAATTGGTAGCCTTTTATGAAGAGTTGGTTAACAGTTCTGGGCAAGGTTACTATTGTGAAATTAGTATTATAAGGCAGAGTGGGAATCCGATCTCTGGTCAATTGCATATTCTGGCCCATTCCGATCACTCATTCTGGTTTTAACCGATCATCATTTCTGGAACTTTTCGACCATTGATTCTGGTTTTATTCGATCACTTTTTCTGGATTTCCAGAATCAGTGATCAGATACCAGAATTGATGATCAGATATTTCCAGAATCACTCCTAACGCGTTGACTTAACTAACAATCTGCTAGTCTCTTAGCCTTTTTCCGGCGAGGAGTAATAG
>NZ_LWGA01001097.1:0-15194 GCF_001635235.1 Oleiphilus sp. HI0117
GAACCCAGCGCCCATATTGAATCGATATGTTTGTTTCTCTATTCATTGCATTAGTTACCTGTTTAAGTGATTTGAGGCTCTACTTTAAGCGTGTTTTCCGCGCACCACCGGTGCGTACGGCGTGTATTTTTAACGTACCGCGCAACAAGGTGTTCGTTTTCTATTTTATGTTTTGAATAAGAGACGCAACAAAAATGGTGAAAACCTCCATGTTTGAAGGTTTCTAATAAATTTTAGTGAAAGAGGTATGGTAATAAGTTTGTTAAAGATGCCTTTATTAATGGGTTTTGTTCCAACGTTTTTGCTGAAGGGGGGGGGGCAAGGCGTACGGTAGGGGTACGCAAGGGTGTGTCTGCTGATATGTTTATAGATAAGCGTGCATTGGTACTTCTGTAGTACCCCTTGTGCACACCTACACGTTCGATTAGGGGAAATAGTCACCGACAGAATTAACAGAACTGATTTTCATAATCTTTTTAAGGAGAACAAGATTGTCAAATCTTTGTGCTCATTATATTTGAGCACAAAGTTTTGATTGTGAGTGCTCATCTTCTGATGAGCACAAGGAATTAATTAAGTGAATTTTTATTGGAATTAAGAAATTAGCAGCGAATTCAAAAAAGCTATTATGAGCATAAACTTTTGGTTTTCGAATGTTGCTTATAGAAAACCTTATATGAGCATAAACTCTGAAAAGTTTGTGTCTTTAGTCTTATTAATAGTCCAAAATCCCTACTTGAGCATAAACCCTTTATGCTCATCCTTATAGGTGTATTTTTAACGCGATTGGAGATGGCGTTATTTGGCTTTATTAAACTCGAGCAAGCATTTTTTAAAAATTGGTAGTTTCGGGTTTTGAAAAGTTTGATGTTTGGGCTCTCCAAAGTTAATAGTTAACGATTGGTCACTTAGTTTGTGCAGGGTACGTAAAGTATCTGGATTAATTTCTCTACGAACACTGGCTAGAAGAGCCTTAAGTTCAAGGTCGAATTTACAATCCACTTCCAGACTCTATATGCTTCAGTTAATTTCACAAAGATGTAAAAACTTAAATCGTAAGGTTTATGCTCATTATTCCTGAGCACTTCCTTTGTTTTGTAAATGCTCAGGAATGATGAGCACAAAAAATAACTTATTTGTGCACATAGATGAGGGCTTTAAAGAATGATGTACGATGACCTTGAGCATAAAATACTATCCTGAGCACAAACTTCTGAAATCTCAAATTACAGGTGGTAAAACCTATCCTGAGCACAAGGTTTCGAAAAGTTGTGTCTTTTAGTTTTAAAATGGCCAAATTCCCTATCCTGAGCACTAACATGTTGTGCTCAGGTTTTTTAGTGTATTTAGGTGCGATAGAACCTTGCGATTATGTCGTTGGTTAAATTCAAACTACGCATTTTTCAAGGCTTGTGTATTTCGAGTGGGGTATATTTTGCTCTGTCATGAGTTTTCTTACAGTTGTCATGAATGATTGATCAGAAAGGTCGCAGAGCCGTATTTGTGTGATAACTGGCTCTCCATTTTCAACGTGTTTGGTTTCGGTTTTAAGTGGGAGTGCTTGAGGTTTAATGACGCATTTTCCTTCCTGAAACCTGAAGCCCAAAGTTATTGGGTGGACCTTAATAGGGCAATTGTCACTAACAGGATCGTTCAACTTCAAAGTCGATTGGACACTGAATTGACCAATGACCTTTTGGATAATCGAAGCAATTGATTTTTCAATTACGTATCGTTCGAAGGTGTTCAGTTTAATGCATCCGGATATTTGATGTAGGCCTTTGGGATTAGATCTTCTCATACGTTCAGACAAGTTTTCCGCAGATACGGCAATACCACGTGTTAAAGATCTCTCTAGATCTTTAGTGGCAAGTTCAAAATCTCCCAAACATACTCCCGAACTATTGTGCCAATTTCCCTCCTTGCTTTTCCAAATGGTACCTAGCTCGTCTCCAATATCACTTACGAGAGCTAAGACATGTCTTTTCCAGTGATCTGGCTTTTCTTGCCAGTGAGTACCGTAGCTGTAGATATCTTGGTTTAGGATGATATTGCGTAATAGGTCAGTTGTGTAAGTCATAGAGTTCTCCTTTTGTGGTCACCTCCAAAAATATGTCACTTATAAAATACGCAAGTATTATTGATTTCATGAGCGCTAGGAAATTATTAGAATGAAGTACAAGTAGTTGTAAATCTTATATTTTATATAGCTGAGCGTTCGAATATGGGGTAGACTGGGTTGCCTGAGGAATCTGGTTGGTTTGGTTTTGTCCCCCTGGAGTCCCTAACACAAGAAGTAGCGAACAGACATACTTGCTCGAAAGGTTTCAGGGTAGAAACCAAAAAATCTTAAGTCGTTTAGTTTAGGAAGAATAAAACGGTTTATTTGATTATAAAAAGCGAGCCACAATGAATAACTTAGGGACTATTGAAGCCCTCAATACAATATATAAACACCTTCCTTTACACGCAGAAGAGGGCGGTGAAGCATCTTCCGTTAATATTCGTGACAGTATTTCCAAAGACTGTCCAGATAACGTAGAAATCACTTCAGCAATTTCGTTAGTTGAACGATTATTCGTTGGACTGGGTTTGCTGGATGATACTTTGTTAGAGCACGGTATCTGGCGATTCAAATCTTTTCCTGCTTCATTGATGGCTAAGTCGTTGCTGTCTTCACTTAAAGATAGTGATCAGAGCCTATTTCCAAAAGGTTTCTGGGGTGCGCAAAGTGACCACTCTGAAGTTGTTGAAGAACAGCGTAATGTATTGCACTACTTAGAAAACCAAAGACAAAGGCACCACAATACTTCTGCGCAGCCCGTTCGTTACGTACATGTAGCTTGGGGTCTTATTTCAGTGGATGGTAAGTTTCTGCTAAGGCACCGAGAAGATAAGACCCGTAAGAACCGAAACAACTATGTGTTAATTGGTGGTCGTGTCTCGCAAAACGATTTAATGGAAGCGAACAAAGAGCTAGATACACTCGCTGCAGTCAGTCTCTTACAAAGCCCAGAGGCATCCAATCAATCTGACGCAATAGAGGTCGCCCTTGAGCGAGAATTATCTGAAGAAACAGGTTTGAATCCTAAAGAACACTATTCCTATTCATCTTGGCGCACCATTAAACCTTACACCGCTGTCGAAGGCGGTGGTGCAAATCATGCGCTAACGGAATACCGAATACATGTTTACCATATTAATCTTACTCAAGATGGCCTACTTGCGCTTTCTAAACGCATCCGCGCAGATGAAAACCTAACATGGTTTACGGCTGATGAGCTTGTTAAGGCTAAGTCTCAAGATGGCAGAATGGCGTATATCGATGCCTTGATCGAGGATCACGATTCTAAAGATGATTGGCGTAAATCTATAGAGAGTATCTCTCCAAGCTATGTGAATACACTCTCAGAGCTTCCAGATTCTTTTTCAACGACATTCTCGCTAGATAATTCAGAGAAAATCAGCGCTGGTAAGACCGGCAAAGAAAAGGACTTAGATTGCAATTTAACTGATGAAGAGCACAACTTGCTGCTAAGCTTGAGTCTCTTTGCAAAGGATTCCGAAGCTGAGTCATGCTCTGAACGAATTCAGCTATTAATAAATGGTTGGGTAGAAATAGTTGATGACGATCTTAATGACTGTGCGAGAAGTTTAACTAATAAACTAAGTGATGCAGGCTTACCGATTATTGAAGGTTATAAAGAGCGCTTTTACCGTCTAGCCTTGGCAGGATCGAACGTTTATTTCCATAAGGTAGCATTTGAATATCGTTTAGAAGATTCGGTCGATAAGAAAACTCAATTAATTGTTACGAGAAATCCGATTGCGACTGACCTAATTGAATCTGAATCAGCTTCTTACACCAAAGAAATTTCTGGAGCGCTTAAGATTGGCCTGAAAGAGCTCATGGCCGATAAAGACGTTAGTGGTGACTCACAGAAAGACCTTGATACCTTCAAAAAGAATGTTCAAAGGTTGTCTTCCCTAAATCAAGGGATTGGCCTAAGAGCGCTGATACGTTCATTTAAATCTAACTTCCAGCTTTTTGATAAAACCGAAGACGAAGAAACACAGACTAAGGAATCAAGTCGATGAGTTCGATTGAAAGCACACCAACACCCAATAACCTAGCAGCATATTGTTGGTCGATCGCCGACCTGTTACGCGGCGACTTCAAGCAAAGCCAATACGGCCGCATCATCCTGCCATTTACGCTCTTACGCCGCCTTGAATGTGTTTTAGAAGAAACCAAAGAGCAGGTTTTAGCTAAATTCGAAGAAATACAGACAATGAACCTGCCCGAAGAAGCGCAGGAAAAGCTGCTGATTCGCGCTTCAGGTTTAAGTTTTTACAACACCTCAAAAATGGATCTCTCCAAGCTGGGCCAAAACGGCATCAAACAAAACCTGGAAAGCTACATCCAAAGCTTCTCCAAAGATGCCCGTGAAATCTTCGAGTTCTTCAACTTCGCCGAATTCCTAGGCCAGTTAAACGATGCCGACTTACTGTTTAAAATCGTACAAAAAGTCCGCCAAACCGATCTTAGCCCCAAGGCCATCTCCAACCACGATATGGGCCTGGTGTTTGAAGAGCTGATACGCCGCTTTGCTGAAGGCTCCAATGAAACCGCCGGGGAACACTTTACCCCCCGTGATATTGTGCGCCTCACCACCTCCCTGGTATTTATGGAAGATGATGACGCCCTCACCAAGCCCGGCATCATCCGCACCATCTACGACCCCACTGCGGGTACCGGTGGCTTCCTCTCCTCGGGTATGGAATACGTGCACGAGTTAAACCCACAAGCGGTCATGCGTGCCTTTGGCCAAGAGCTTAACCCTGAGAGCTACGCCATCTGTAAAGCCGATATGCTGATCAAAGGCCAGGACGTCACCAATATTAAACTCGGCAACACCTTATCCAATGATCAGCTCGCAGCCTCCAAGTTTGATTATATGCTCTCCAATCCGCCCTTTGGTGTCGATTGGAAAAAGATCGAATCCACCATCAAAGACGAAAACACCCTCAAGGGCTACGACGGCCGCTTTGGCCCAGGCTTACCGAGAGTGAGCGATGGCTCGTTATTATTCCTCATGCACCTGATCAGCAAATTAAGACCGAACGAAGGCGATGTACATGGAGGTACAAGTGTCGCGGGAGGCAGGACGCCGGGAGCGACCGGTGGCCGTATTGGCATCATCCTCAACGGCTCACCCCTGTTTACCGGTGGTGCAGGCAGTGGCGAGAGCGAAATTCGCCGTTACATCCTTGAGGCCGACCTGCTTGAAACCATCGTCGCGCTGCCCACCGATATGTTCTACAACACCGGCATCGCCACCTATGTATGGGTGCTGTCGAATAAAAAGGCCGATGAGCGCAAAGGCAAGGTACAGCTGATCAACGGCGTAAACCTCTGCGGCAAGATGCGTAAATCCCTAGGCTCCAAACGTAACGAAATGAGCAGCGATGACATCGCCACTATCACCCGCAGCTTTGGAGCCTTTGAAGTGGTGGATGCTCGTGAGCTGGATAAACCTGCCGAACAAAAAAGCAACCGTGGCCGACAATCGGAAAACCCTAAAACGGAAGCCCCCAAAACCTTCGCCAGTAAAATCTTCGCCACCCATGAATTTGGCTACCGCCGCATCACCATCGAGCGCCCATTACGCGAGAGCTACCAATTCAATGATGAGCGCATCGCCGAGCTGCGCTTTGCCCCCAAGCCGTTAAACGCGCCGATGAAGTGGGTATATGAAAACTATGCTGAAAGCTGGAGCGATGACGAAGGCTGTGAGAACTACGGTGTATTAGCCGAGAATGAAGCCGACATCCGCAAACACTTGAAAACCCATTTCAGTGATTTAAAAGAAGCCAAAATCAAAGAACTGTTAGACCACAAAACCTGGGCAGCACAAAAGCAATGCCTGCTAAAAGCCAAGCAGCTACAGGCAGAGATAGGCACTGTACAGTGCGATGATATGAACGGCTATGAAGCCGCCATCAAAGCCGCCTGCAAAGCTCAAGGCATTAGCCTGGATACCAAAGAGAAAAAACAAATCACCACCGCCGTAAGCTGGAAAAACCCGGCAGCGGAAAAGGTGATTAAAAAGCTGCATAAAAATACCGAAGCCAACCCGCTTTATGGTCTGTTTGAGGTGGATGGAGGTGCCGGCAGCGAAAAGAGAGTGATTGAGTACAAAACCGATGGTGACTTGCGTGATAATGAAAACGTTGCCCTTGATCCATCACAAACCGTCAATGCGTTGAACGAAGCCTACTTCAAAAAAGAGGTACAACCCCATGTACCCGATGCCTGGATCGATGCCAGCAAGACGGATGATAAAGATCAGGAAGTGGGCATCGTCGGTTATGAAATTCCGTTTAACCGCCATTTTTATCAGTACCAGCCGCCAAGAGATTTGGAAGCGATTGATGCGGATTTGGATGCTGTGTCTGCCGAGATTATGAATTTGCTGCAAGAGGTGCATTCGTAATGGGTAAGTATCAAGCATACCCTGAGTATGTTGACTCTGGAACTCAGTGGCTGGGAGAGATTCCAGCGGATTGGGAATTATTTGACGGTAAGCGTTTATTCAAGAATCGAAGGGAGCCTTCATTAGAAACGGATGAGCAACTTGCGGCCAGCCAAAAATATGGCGTTGTTCCTCAGTCTTTGATGATGAAACTGAATGATTCAAAAGTCATGCTGGCATTGAAAGGAACCAGTTCATTTCGTCACGTTGAGGAGAATGATTTTGTAATTAGTTTGAGAAGCTTCGAAGGCGGAATTGAACATAGCAAATACGTAGGATGCGTTTCACCAGCGTATACAGTTTTATCTTCCGTGAAAGATATTGCGCCTAAATTCTATCGTTATCTATTTAAAAGTAAGCCATATATAGCTGCTTTACAGTCAACAACAGATAGTCTTCGCGATGGGAAATCCATAACATTCGAGCAATTTGGTGCCATTCCTCTTGTCTTACCGCAATTTGAAGAACAAGAAAAAATCGCCAACTTCCTCGACCACGAAACCGCCAAAATCGACACCCTGATCGAAAAACAACAACAGCTGATCAAACTGCTAAAAGAAAAACGCCAGGCCGTGATCAGTCATGCCGTCACCAAAGGCCTCAATCCCAGCGTCCCCATGCGCGACTCAGGTGTAGAGTGGTTAGGTGAAGTGCCGGAGCATTGGGAAGTAAAAAAATTCAAATACTTATGCGACAGAATCATTGCGGGGCCTTTTGGCTCTAGCATCACCAAAGATATGTACGTTAAAAATGGCTACAAGGTATATGGGCAAGAGCAGGTGATACCAAATGATTTTGAGATCGGTGATTACTATATCAATGAAAAAGATTACACAGAACTATCCCGTTACATCGTTGGTGAAGGCGATATTCTTATTAGTTGTGTAGGAACATTTGGAAAAATCGCTGTTTTTCCAGAAGGTGCTGAGCCAGGAATAATTAATCCAAGATTGATAAAAGCTGAGATCTGCCAAAATCATAACCCGTACTACATCAGAGAATTACTTAAAAGTGAGATGGTCTTTAAACAATTCGAACTTTTGAGTAGAGGTGGAACAATGGGAGTTATTAACATTGCTATATTGAGTGAAATATTAGCTGCTGTACCTCCTGAGAATGAGCAGAGTGAAGTAGTAGAATATATCAACCAACAAAAAGAAAAGTTCAGCAGCTTGATTGATCAGGCAAATAAGGCTGTTCAGCTGTTACAGGAGCGCCGTACGGCTCTGATCTCAGCAGCCGTAACCGGAAAAATTGATGTCAGAAGCTGGCGAGCCCCAGAACCATCCGATAATCAAAACAAGGAAGTAGCCGCATGAGTACATTGTCAGGAAGCGGTAAGGCTAACGAGTTTACCTTTCAAAATGATATGGTCGATCAGCTAGTCGCTAACGGCTGGCTGCTGGGTAAGCCTGAAGGCTACAACCGTGAACTGGCCCTGTATGAAGAAGATGTGCTGGGTTTTGTTAAAGAAACCCAAGATGAACAATGGCAAAAGTTCTGTGGCCTATATCCCCCTTCACCTGGAAATGAAAAGCATCCTGAGCAGAAGTTTTTAGAGCGTGTCGCATCCCAATTAAATAAAGCCGATCCTAACGCTGCCAATAAAGAGATGCGTACCTTTGGCACCTTGGGTGTCTTACGCCATGAGCTGCGTGATCGTGGTACACGCTTTAGTTTATGCCAGTTTAAACCCGAACATGATTTAAACCCGGATACCCTGGCGCGTTACAAACAGAACCGTTTACGGGTAGTACCGGAGCTGGTGTATTCACCTTGGGCCAATGAAGCAGAATTAGAGGCAACAGGTAATAAGGCTAAAGCATGGCGTATAGATCTGGTTTTATTTGTCAATGGATTGCCAGTGGCCACGCTGGAGTTAAAGTCTGAATTTAAACAGGCGGTGCAAAACGCAATAAAACAGTATAAGACAACAAGATTCGCAACCGATCCGGCGACTAAGAAACCCGAACCACTCCTTAGCTTTAAACGCGGTGCACTGGTGCATTTTGCCGTCAGCCAGTATGAAGTGTATATGGCCACGCGCCTCGAAGGGGAAGACACCTTCTTTTTACCCTTTAACAAAGGCACCAAGGATGGTGGAGCCGGTAACGATGTACCTAAGGATGTGAATCAGTACGCCACCGATTATTTATGGAATGAGGTGTTACAGCCCGATAACCTGCTGAATATTCTTGCCCGTTTTGTGCATTTACAAATCGAAGAAAAGGAAGACTGGGAAGGGCGTAAGTACAAGAAAGAGACATTAATCTTCCCGCGTTACCACCAGTGGGATGTGGTCACCAAATTGGTTGATGCTGCCCTTACCGAAGGCCCAGGTAATAAGTATCTGATACAACACAGTGCCGGTTCCGGTAAATCCAACTCCATTGCCTGGTCGGCGCATCAGTTATCCAGCATTCATACCGCAGAAGGTAACAAACTGTTTGATTCGGTGATTGTGGTCACTGACAGAACCGTGCTGGATGATCAGCTGCAAGAAACCATCTCGCAGTTTACCTCGGTAGAAGGTGTGGTGGGGCGTATTAACCGCAGCGAAGGTGATGGCTCCAAATCGGAAAAGCTGGCCGCAGCGCTGGAAGGTGCAACGCCGATTATTATCGTTACCATTCAAACCTTCCCCTATGTATTAAAAGCCATTGAAAACAGCGTCAGCCTCAAAGAGCGTAACTATGTGGTGATTGCCGATGAGGCCCACAGCTCACAAACCGGCAGCACCGCACGCCAGCTAAAAGAAGTGCTGATGGTTGATGGCAAGCCGCAAGATGAAGATTTAACCACCGATGATATTCTCGATGCAGCCGTGGCCTCACGCCGTGCCTCCAGCAACCTGAGTTACCTGGCCTTTACCGCAACACCGAAAACCAAAACGCTGGAGCTGTTTGGTCGTTTACCCAAACCGGAAGAAGCGCCTTCCAAAACCAATAAGCCCGAAGCCTACCATGTGTACACCATGCGCCAGGCCATTGAAGAAGGCTTTATCCTCGATGTGCTGAAGAATTACACCAACTACAAAGTGGCCTATAACCTGGCCTTGAAGATAGACGGTGCCGATGAAGAGGTAGAAAGCAAAAAAGCTAAGGTGAAACTCAACCAGTGGGTGCGCCTGCATGACTACAACATCAGCCAGAAAGTGCAGGTGATTGTGGAGCACTTTAAAGACAATATCATGGGCTTATTAGGTGGCCAGGCCAAAGCGATGGTGGTGACCAGCTCTCGTAAAGAAGCGGTGCGTTACAAGCTGGCGTTTGATAAGTACATCACCGAAAAAGGCTATCAGAAGATTCAGGCCATGGTGGCGTTCTCGGGTGAGCTGGAGTTCACCGATAGAGATCCTAATGCTGAGGCGTTAATCGGCGAGAAGTTTACCGAAACCAGTATGAACCCCGGCCTGAAAGGCCGTGATATGCGCAAAGCCTTTGACAGTGACGATTATCAGGTGATGATCGTGGCGAATAAATTCCAGACCGGTTTTGACCAGCCCAAGTTATGCGCCATGTATGTCGACAAAAAACTGGGCGGGGTAGAGTGTGTGCAAACGCTGTCGCGCTTAAACCGCACCTTCCCCGGTAAGGCTGAGTGTGGCACTTACGTGCTGGACTTCTTTAATGACCCTGAAGATATATTGGGAGCTTTCCAGCCTTACTTCCAAACAGCAGAACTGGCCGATGTATCCGATCCGGATTTGATTTTTGATCTATCCGATAAGTTAAAAGCAGCCGGTATATTCCTCTGGAGCGAAGTAGAGCAGTTCTGCGATGCCTTCTTTGTGAAGAGCAAAAGTAATGCTGCTATTGCCAATATCTGTAAGCCAGCGGTGGATCGCTGGCAGAAGCGCTACCAGTTGGCGGTAGAGGCATTTAAAGAGGCCAAGGATATGTTTGAGCGCACAAAGCGAACGGACGATGCTGTATTGATTGCTAACGCCGAGAATAGCTTTAAAGAGTGCAAGCAAGCGAAAGATGAGCTGGAAATATTCAAAAAGGACTTGGGTACCTTCGTACGGTTCTACGAGTTCATGTCTCAGATCGTAGACTACGACGATAAAGAGCTAGAAAGGCTCAGCTT
Organism: Oleiphilus sp. HI0117; assembly: GCF_001635235.1. NCBI lineage: Bacteria > Pseudomonadati > Pseudomonadota > Gammaproteobacteria > Oceanospirillales > Oleiphilaceae > Oleiphilus > Oleiphilus sp. HI0117. The sequence goes on from NZ_LWGA01001097.1 coordinate 10,626, forward strand.
GTATGCGCGCAACCTGCAACCCATGTTAAGGGAAGCGGTCATCGAAGATGGCGACATTGATCTATCAAATGTCCAGCTCAGCCACTATCGTTTGTCCAAGATCAGACAGCAGGACATTAAACTAAAAGTTGACTCGGAAGAGGACAAGCTTGAACCGGGTGACGGCTTAGGAACAGCCAAACCAAGAGATAAAAAAGAAGAGTTCTTATCTCACCTAATCAGCAAGCTAAATGAACTGTTTATTACGGACAACTTAACCGATCAAGACTTGGTTAATTACGCATACACAGTAAGAGATAAGGTTCGTGAGAATAAAAATGTTATGAGCCAAATTAGCAATAATACGGCAGAACAAGCGATGCTAGGTCACTTTCCTAAAGCAGTTGATGACGCCATATTAAGCAGTAGTGAAGCACATCAAGATCAGATGATGCAGTTGTTATCTGATCCAGAGAAGGCTGCGAAGTTTGGGCGAATTGTTTTTGGTTTATTGAATGCTCAGTAAGTAAATCATATTCAATATTGGGATAGGTTTTTATATGGATCTAAAATTCGAGTTTGACAATTCTGCTGATGCTTTTTCGTTTAGTAGAAACCTAACAAGAAGTTTAAAGGTTGCGTCTTGCTTTGAGCGCGATGAAGATAAGCATCTTGTTGTCGTGCGCGAGAAAAGTTTAACCGATATAAGTGCTTCTGCATTAGCGGTTTCAATAGTTACAGCAGGCCTAGTAAATGGACAGCAATACTTTGATAAAGAAAAGTTTATCTTGGTGATTGAAGCTATGCAGCGAGCCAATCCAGCGTTAGTAGATATGACTTCACCTCAAATTGGTGAGTATCTAGCAAGTTTGTCTCCAGAGCAATTGCAAGGTGTAGTGAGTAACACAAAAGGTGTTTACCACGAGATGCTATATGTGGATTCGGTAAACAGTGCGGGAGGGGAGGCAGTACTGCATGAGGACTTAAATAATCCAGGTTCAGATGTTGTGATTAGAGAAGATGGCGCTTTGAGTGAAGTCCAATTGAAAGCGACTGATAACGTAACCTACGTAAACGAGCATATTGAGAAGTATCCCGATATTGATGTTGTAGCCACAACAGAGGTTGCTGCAAAAATAGATGGCGTTGAAAGCTCGGGCTTTTCCAACGAATCTCTTGAACAAGATGTGACTAGCGGTGTTGAAGAGCTAATCGCAGGTAATGATACGGCCGATGTTGTTGTGAGTAATTTAACCTCTAGTGTCGCTGAAGAAAGTATTGGTCTTGGGCCCATCAGTATATTAACAGGGTTGCTGTTTGGTATTTTCTGAGTCTTTTTGAGAATAATCTAATCGAAATGCATATGCGGAAATAAGTAAACATATGGCATATATAAACAAAGGTTAGCGGAAGGTGGTGCAATAAACTCTACAGTTTTAATGCTGACCGTACCGTTGATCGGTTTAATTAGGTCTTAGAGTGTTGAGCAACAATACCGCAATACGGTTCAAGGTAAACCGTCATCCGGTTTAGCTGTAATAATTTAGACACAATATCACTAACTAAGAATCAGGCCGTATAATAAATCTGAGTTGTCACAGTTAGCCAAATGCTCCATCTAATAAACCACGTAAAAAACGTGGAGGACCCCCAGGGTCGTTCATACACACTGTTAGGGTTATAAAATGAGAGGGTTTTCTAGTCTTGTTCTATTCATTATTGGTTTAGCAATAACGCTTCAGTGGTTTGAAGATAATAAGTCCCTATTTGTTTTACTATGGCAAATAGTTTTAGTTATTGTACCTCTAGCCACGATAGGCGGTTTTATCAACGAGTTTTTTCAAAGAAAAAGGTATGTTAAATATTGGTATGACAAGCCGACTTGGTATGGTGCAATGGAATGTAATAAGTGCTTTTATGACTGGCAAAGTCGCCGAAATACTCCACCGGCTAAATGCCCAAGCTGTAGTTCCAAAGATATTGATGTGGTTTATGTGTATGAGAAAGCCATAAAGCAGGTCGAAAGGTCGGTGCTAACGGTAGAGGACTGGGAGCAAATACCTGAAGAGAATACTATTACTACGTATCCTTCGTGGTTATTTTTAACAACCATCTTCACAGTATTTGAGTTTATATTTATTTATGCCATGTATTCATCCTAACAAGTTTATCGAACCTCGTTTCGCCCATGATAGCTGATCAGCTATCATGGGATTGTAGAAAGGCATACGTCCTTTTATTTTGAATGCGACATTTGTTTTGCCAATAAAAAAGCCCGCATATCGCGAGCTTTCTAATATTAACTAGAGTGCTTTATCTTGCTTGCAGCTGCTGACTTTGCATGGCTTCGGCTTCAGCAATCATTTCAAGCTGCTCTTTTTTTGCCTCATTCAACACTTTCATATAAATTCTTTTTTTTCTATCTGACTTTACGTTATGTGCAAAGTGCGAAAGAGGTGATTCAACCGTAACTTTTGTTTTACGAATTATCATCTTCCGTCTCCGTATTATCCAACGCCTCTCTTAGGGACGCGGGAGTATATTTTTCGTCCAAATAATTGTCAATATTACCAATATTAAATTCTGGCCGAACTTTTTGATCTAAGTCTTTAAACAATAAATCAACTTGTAGGTTTTGTCCAAACTCTTCTTTTAATTTGCGGACTGTATCTTTCGATTTAAAGTACCTATCAACAAATACATCTAAATCAATAGCCCGTCCCATCGTTAATTCACGGGCTTTTGCAGCTTTCCAGGCATTTAATGGGTCATTGTAAACAAATGTGATAACAACGCAGTAATCCCTTTTAGGTGATAGGCATCGCTCAATATTCTGTTTGGTTTTATCATAGTCTGATAAGGTTCCATCAAGTATGAAGCTTTGTTTATTCTTCATTAACTTATCAAAAACGGCATCTACGATGATGGATGTAGGGTACTGAAAAAGTCTAGCGTTCTTTCCGTTATAGCCAGGCATTTGCTCTCTAATCTCATCAGGGTCAATGAGAGAAAATGCACCTTCATTATCCTTAAATTCATCATCTAGAACGCGTTTTAGGGCGTGAGCAACTTCAGTTTTGCCAGCTGCTGGACAGCCAGCCATGTAATAAGCTGTTGGTTCAGTGTCTGCTGGAACAAGATCTTTATTAGCGTACTCTTGTACAAAGTGCTTTTTTCGTTCCTTTGCCCATTTTATCGCGGCATCGACTAATCCTTGTTCATCTTCAGTGAAATCGCTCATTCAGCACCCATTACCATAGTTGACCAGTTAAGTTTGCATGTAAGCTAAAAATAATCAACTGTTGATAGTGGTATTGCGTCAGTTTAATAAATGAACTCAAAGGAACTAAGTTTATTTAATTTTGAACCGGGGGCGGAGCCAGAAACTCCAAATAAATAAGGAGTATCTCTCTTAACGCAAAGGCCCGCATAAGGCTTAGATATTTAGAGTCTACTTGCTATAAGTTTTCACTATTGCAGTCTTTGGTAGAAAGAAGCTGCTTCAAATACTCACCTTCTTCCTGACTAATCAACCCAACGATATTGTATTTAATCCACCCTGGTATCGGGTCATACCCACCAGCTAAAGCCGCTTCTATATTGTCAGTCTTATCGGCCAGGTATTTCAAAAAATAATCTGCTAATGACTCTCTTAAACGAATATTTCGGCAGCTTGCAACCAACAGCATGCTTTCAGTCACTGGGTCTAGGTTTAGTAAATCGTCAAATAGGTATCCATCAATTATGACACCGCCCAAGCTAAGTACAATCTCTAGTATCTTTACTTTGGCTATAGGATAGCTGTAAGACCTATTAATAGCGCGGTCAGGAAGTTTAAGTTCTGCTGGCTCTAGTAACTCTAAAGAACTTGATTCTGCGAATATTTTAGCTCTCAGTATTTGTACTTTGATGTCGTCGCTTGTTGCTGTGTTTATAGCTATCAGCGCATCCAAAGCAAGACTATAAAATATGACCGAACCAAAGGGGAAGTTGTACTGTTGAAGATAACTCTCTAGTCCTCTGCTTTTAAGATTAGAGATGATTTCATTGTTTATGAGTTCCTTGTTTAGAAAGTCTTGCGGGAGATAGAAGTCCAATTTATTTTCCTCTTACTTGATTAGCTATTTTTACCTTATCTATCAAATAAGACCACGCAAGCGGACATCATAAGGACAAGTTGTTCTAGTGGATGTTTTGATTGAAACTGTGCAGCTAAAAAACAAACTTTTGTAGTGGTCAACTAAAACTGGCCAGCCCGTTATAAGTTTTTTCGTAAGCCTGTTCAGTCAATAACGGTGACATACCACCATTATGATGATGAGGCCGATGACGATTGTAGTAACCATTAATGTATTGATCGATAGCTGCTTCTGCTTCCATAAACGATTCATATCCTGATCGCGGCATCCATTCTGTTTTAAAGCTTCTAAAGAATCGCTCCATTGGCGCATTATCCCAGCAATTTCCTCTGCGACTTAGGCTTTGTCGAATGCCATAACGCCATAGCAGCTGACGATAGGATTGGCTTGTGTAATGACAACCTTGATCGCTGTGAAATAGCACGCCCTTCGGTTTGCCACGACTTTCATA
>NZ_LWGA01001098.1:0-17224 GCF_001635235.1 Oleiphilus sp. HI0117
ACCATAATCGTATTAAGCAAACCTACGATAAATGTTTTCCCGTAGGTATGTGTCGCATCGTAAGGAATCAAGGACATTAAGATATCGAAGCCTGCGGTAGTAAATAAAAAGCCGAAACCGCTTTTTATTCCTCGAGCTTCCATATTGGCGATTGCATTGGAAACAATCGAATAGAAAAAGTAGCCAAGTGCGAAAACCAGGATTAATTGATAAATAATCGCCCTGTTACGAGGGTTATTTATAAATGAACCCGACTTAAGCTTTAAGTGTTCGGACTCCGGATCTGAAGACATAATATGGCCTTACAAATTATTTCCAAAAGAATGCTGTTAGCTACCTATAAAGCGAGCCATTTTTTTACTCAGCTTCTAGACTTAGTAAGCGCTAACTTATTATTTGAGAATTTTCTAGCTACTGGATTAAACAGCCTGCTACTAAACAAGCTGTCTAATCTTATGCTTACAAGAAGCCAACCTGTATTATCGAACAGGTGGGGAATACAGAATACCACCTTTGTTCCACTGGGCATTCAAACCACGTGAAATTTTAAGAGGTGAGTCCATACCAACATTACGCTCAAACGACTCGCCGTAGTTACCTACCTGCTTAACGATGTTATAGGCCCAACCGGCTTCCAAACCAAGCTTCTCACCAGCATCACCCTCAGAACCCATCAAACGTTTTTGAGCCGGGTTACCTTCAGCTTTAGCCTGATCTACATTTGTACTGTTAACACCTAAGAATTCTGCTTCTATCAAGGCGTTCATTGTCCACTTAACGATATTGAACCAACCATCATCACCCTGTCTAACCACTGGGCCTAATGGTTCTTTTGAAATAACTTCAGGCAAAACCATTGCTGAAGAAGGGTCTTTTAGGCCGATACGAATCGAATATAATTGTGATTGATCAGAGGTTAATACGTCACAACGGCCGCTTTCAAAGCCTGCACGAGTCTGATCTGAAGTATCATATGTAACTGCTGTGTACTTCATACCATTTGCACGGAAGTAGTCAGCCATGTTCAATTCAGTGGTGGTACCTGCCTGAATACAGGCAGATGCTCCATCGAGCTCTAATGCACTTTTAACACCTAGCTTTTTGGATACCATAAAGCCTTGGCCATCGTAGTAGTTTACACCAGCAAAGTTCAAACCTAGTGATGTGTCACGTGTATGAGTCCAAGTAGTATTACGAGACAAAATATCTACCTCGCCACTTTTTAGTGCTTCAAAGCGTTCTTTTGCAGTGAGTGGGCGATAAGTTACTTTATCTGCATCGCCTAAAACCGCTGCAGCAACCGAACGACAAACATCTACATCCAGTCCGCTCCACTGCCCTTTCTCGTCTTTTTGTGAAAAGCCCGCTAAACCGACACTCACGCCACAACTTACCATACCTTTCTTTTTTACTGCATCAAGTGTTGAACTTGCATAACTTTGTTGTGCAGTTAACCCTACTGCCACGATCGCAATACCAGCGGTCAATTTATTAAGTTTCATTATCCTAACCCCTTTATATAGTTGTATTCTCCCGTGACAGCATTACACGGTAGCATTTGAGATTAACATAGATCCAAAGCAAGATTGAACTCCTATTTCCGGATCCATTGTTATAATCGATTAAATATCACGAGTTCGTTAATTTCTGGGCAAGCCTTTTAATTCTGCATAAGTATCCTGAATCATTTTTGCATCTGCACTGGCCCGATGACGCGCCAGACCTGCTAATTCAATAACTTTGTCGTGGACGGGTGTCCATTGTTCTCGTTCTTCCTGGCTAAGCAATGAGAGTAAAGATTCAATTCGAAAGGCTTGTATACATTCAGCTTTATCAAATAACTGACCCAGCCAGCACATGTCATTAGCCCAGCCATCTGAATATATGGTCTGACCTGCAAGGTTGTGGTTAAGCCACTGGGCAACGCTAACAATATCTCGCCCTTTTTCTTTTAATAGCTCTTGGGATATTCCATGAAGCGCTTCGGCGTCCCGGTTCTATTTCGTCCAATGAGCTAATGGTTTTATCAGGGTACAGCCCGTTTCTCCCTTACCTGAAATAAAACCTACTTCGATTGGATAAGAGCCCTTTCCTAAGCCTGAAGCTTCAATATCTATTATTGTTGGTAAACTCATAACTACCTTTCTAGTGTTGTTATGTATAGTCTAGTCGATACCCGTAAGAAAACGTTCACATATTCCTATAAAGGTTTCCGGTTTTTCTGCATGTAACCAGTGACTGGCTTTTGGAATGATTCGGACTTTTGCAAAGGGAAATAAGCTCACTACTTTTTCTTTATGGGCGGCCTGTATATAGTCTGATGCTTCGCCAGCAATGAAGAGCACTTCCCCTAAAAAAGGTTTTTCAGCATGCTGTCCATCCAGAATATGATGGTAATTTTGATGGATGGCGTTGAGATTTACTTTTAGATCGAAACCTCCACCGGGCTTGGCTTTTAGATTCTTTAGTAAAAATTGCCTCACCCCCTGCTCTGGAACAAATTCCGCTAGCAAAGAATCTGCTTCCTTTCGACTTACGATATCTGACTCTAGCAAAGCAAATAAACCAGCAAATATTTCATCGTGATGTCCCTCATACCGAACAGGCGATATATCGGCAACGATCACGGCCTTTATTCGTTTTTGCTGGTGCAGGGCTAGACTCATAGCGACTTTTCCACCCATGGAATGTCCAAGCACATATGCGATATCAATACCTTGATCATTCATATATTCGATCACATCTTCTGCCATAAGCTCATAGTTCATCTCTTCGCGATGAAACGAACGACCATGGTTTCTCAGGTCAATAGCATGGGTTTTAAACTTACTTGCCAAGGCCGTTGCAACACTGCCTAAATTATCTGACGAGCCAAACAGGCCGTGAAGGATCAATACGGGGAAACCTTCCCCTCTTATGCGCGAATATAGTTTAGTCATTGTATTTTTTTTAATCAGTTCACATTATCACCAAGAGCTCATGGCATATTCTCATATGTATCCTAATCTGACTAATTAAATGCTTTTCACTTCTAAACTGTGATACGTAGTAAGGTATATTTTTTAATGATTGTAGAGCTCCACCCTAAAGAAAATCGTCGTAACCGACGCGTCCCCGCCGCAGAACTCGTGGCACAAATCAAAACTAAACAAGGTCTATTTTCTAGCTGGCTTGATTTAGATGTTCTCGATTTCAATCTCCTTGGCCTTGCTCTGGCTGTACCCAGTGAACCAGAACTCGGAAGCAAGCTAAGTTTGCGCCTCGTTTTGAATATGGACATGGGGGAGCTAAAAGTTAATCAAATTGAGGCAAAGATTGTAAATAAGGTAAGGATGGATAATGACGATACTTCGTGGCGAGTCGGCTTGGTCTTTTCAAACCAGTCTAAGCAAAGCGGCGATAACCTTAGCCAACTAACACGCATTAGAGATATGCTTGAGAGAAATAACGCAATAAAGCAGCGTTTGAAAGCAGTTTAGTGTAATAAAAAAAGGCGCACTTCGCGCCTTTTCTTGAACCTCTTAATCTACTTAGCAAAAAAACATACTGTTCAGATAATTTGCTAGCTCAGAACAATTTTCTTTTTCATTTTCATTTTGTGGTACAAAAACTTCGTATTCCATAGTGGTTCCCCGTCAATAACACCGCTAGTATAAGTTTGTAATTCGTTTACTGTACAACTCCTAAAGGACAGTGTGTGTAATATATAGCAGACCGAATGCCTGTTCTTGACGATATGTGCCACCTTTTTGACTGACTGTAGCATTCCTAATTAACAGTAATTAATACACAGCTTTGGTTTAATTACTACAATAGGTATCTTTAGTCACGGTTAGGGAAAGGAAAGCTAAATGACAATTAAGTCTGGCAAGTCCCGGGTCAAAAACTTGTTCGTAAACTCCTCAACCGCGAAAGTATTGTGCGAATATCTTATTCAAAAAGGTATCAATAACGAGCTTTTGATTTCTACCTTGGCCTGTGAACTACACGAGCTTGAGTTAGCAGACTTCCGACTAAATATCTCTGCTTATCATGCGTTATGGTCTCTTGCGCTTTCCTATACCTCCGACGAGCGTCTTGGCCTTAAACTCGCTCAGAATCCCCATAATGAAGAAATGGGTTTAGTTGCACACATTTTCTTTAATAGCCCAACCCTCTATGAAGGACTTCAACAATACCAACGCTACTATTCTTTGGTTAATGAAGGCATGCATATTGAAATTCACAATGATGATAAGTTTACTTATCTGGAATATGTCTGTGACTACAATGAGGTTTACTGCTCAGCCGATATAGAGCATACACTTGCGTTGTCAGTATTACGGGTCCAAGACCATATTAATCGAAAGCTCGATTTGGAAGCCGTTCATTTTCAACACCCTGCACCGGGTGATATTTCTGAGTTTAAAAAAATATTCCGTTGCCCTCTTCGATTTAACCAGAGCCACAGCACACTCATTTTTAAGAAGTGTTATCTCAACTACAAGCTACCCAGGCGTAGCCCTTATCTTTATAAATTATTGATTAAACATATAGAGTCGCTTTCTAGAAAAATTCTACCCGCGATCAGCTTTACCGACTCGGTAAAGACTACCCTTGAAAGCCAGCTTTCCAAAGATAAGGTAGATGCTGAAAATATCGCAAAAAGAATGAATATGAGTCGACACACGCTATATCGACGTCTTAAATCAGAAGGAATTTCCTTTCATGACCTGCTTGATGAAGTGCGTGAAGAAAAGGCCTACGCATATTTAAATAAAGGCAAACATAGTCTAAGCGACATTGCTTTTTTGCTCGGCTTTTCTGAACTTAGCGCCTTTAGCCGTGCTTTTAAACGCTGGACCGGAATTTCTCCCGCAAAATATCTTAAATCTCGACCCCAGGAATAGTATACAAGCATGCTAAGACTTCTCTTTATCCTTCTGACTGCGCTGACACTTGATGCTTGTACAAGCTTGAGTCACTTAAAGGCACCAATCGCAAAGAAGCATGTTGAACAGAAGACTAAAACACCCGCTAGTGAAAATATCGAGGAATTATGCAAGTACACATCCCATAAAGGCATTTCCGAACTCATTTCAGTGAAAGGAGCCTACCTCACTTTTATATTCTTTCCCGGTAATGTCGAGTTTCGTCTTGAAAAAGAAAAATTCCCTCTACAAAAGCTTATCGGCAGCGAGTTCAAGGCTATTTATGAAGAACTGGTTCAAGGGCATGCTAAATGCCACAAACCAGCACCTCAGATCATAGGTTTACCACATTAAGTCATCAGGTATTTGATAATCTTTATACGGATCATCTTCTTCTATTTCTGTATCTTGCGGCTGTGACTTCTCCATGTGGTAGACAATCGCTGCCTCATCTCTCTCTATTATTTTAGTGGCCGCTGTTGCTGGTATTAAGATAAAACTTTCATCTAAATTGGCTATTGCTAACCTGCCTTTCAATAAATGAGTTTGTTGCTGTTCTGATATATAGACCTTTTTGATCTTTTTATCGACAGCAAATTGAAATCCAATATCGTCACCTTCACTAGGTACGGTGTTCATTTCAATTAATTGTTTTACCTGAGCCTTAATTGCTTTTCGATTCTGCTCTTCCAGCTTCGCCTGATTCAGTGCTTTGTCTCTTTCAGCTTTTTCTTTTTTCTGCTGAGCTATTCGCGCTTCGGCTTCGTTTTGTACTGCTTGGCCTTTTGGAGTTTGCTTACGTTGAACACGTTTCTCTTTTTGAATATTTTTTGCTTTTTTCTTATCTACCAGGCCAGCACCTAATAGTTGCTCTTGTAATGACTTTGCCATCAAACCCTCTCTTGAACGATGTTTAGATGTTACTTCGAATAAGATAAATACTATCATAATTCGCTCTAAACCTAGATTTCTAGCATGATTTTGAATGCGCCTTTGCAAATAAAACATACAATTTACGACCCCTAAACTTTACAATGTAAATATTGCTGGGTAAAGTACACTTACACTGTAAAGTTTAGATACTTTGTTAGTACTAGTATTTTCTTGGCATTTTATATAAACGTGGAGAACTTAAAACAATGAAACACTATGATGCAGTAGTGATTGGCGCAGGAAATGGCGGACTAACCGCTGCCGCGACACTGCAAAAGAATGGATGTAACACCTTACTTGTTGAGCGCCATAATGTTCCGGGTGGATGCGGTACATCTTTCGTCCGCGGAGATTTCGAATTTGAAGTCGCTTTGCATCAGTTAAGTGGCGTTGGGACAGAAGACAGACCTTTCCTTATGAGAAAAATGTTCAAGGATTTGGATGTACTCGATAAAGTTGAACTGGTTCAGGAAGAGGAGCTATATCGATTAATTGTCCCAGGGAAACAAGATATTACACTTCCCGCGAGTTGGTCAGGCATTCAAAAAGTTCTAAAACAAAATTTTCCTGATGACAGTGATGCTATCACCCGCTTCTTTGATCTAGGAAGCAAGGTTGCTATGGAGTATTACATGGCCTTGCAACAGGTTAGGCGTAGTAATGACGAAAAGCTATTAGAGTCTCAATGTAAACACTTTGCTGCCTACGGTTTAAGAACTACCGATGAAGTATTGAATGAATTCTTCAGCAATAAAGAACTGATCAATACGATCACTCCCTATTGGAGTTATGTCGGTATCCCAACCAATGAATTAGTGTTTGCAGAATTTATTGGAATGCTTTTCGCCTATTGTACCTTCAAACCTTGGCACTTTAAGGGTGGATCTCAGAGTGTTTCTAGCGCAATTATCGATTCGTTTGTTGAAGCCGGAGGGTGCGTAAAGTTTAGTTGTGGTGCGAAGAAAATACATACCGCTGATAATAAGGTTCATGCTATTACACTCGAAGATGGCCAAACCGTAAGCTGTAATTATGTTGTTTCGAACGCCAGCCCACTGATCACCTTCAATGAACTCCTCGATCTTGAAAAGCCACCTATTCAGATCCAACAAGATTTTAAATCTAGACGCAAAGGTGTTTCTGCTGTTTGCTTGTATTTAGGTTTAGATTGTAAGCCAGAGGATATCGGTATTACATCTGCCGCTACCTTCGTAATTGATGGTGACAACCAGGATATTGACGAAACAGAACTATATAAAATGACCGCACCGAAATGGGGAATGGTCACCTGCTACAACTTCATTGACGAAGATTTGGCCCCCAAGGGAAAAAGCGTCATAACTCTTGTAGCACTTCAATACGGCGAAGCATGGCAAGCACTTAGCCCTGAAGATTATGCTGAAGCAAAGTATGACTACGCACAAAAGCTCATTGATCATGTTGAAAAGGCTTACCCAAATCTCAGCCAGTATATTGAAGTTGCTGAGGTAGCGACTCCTTTAACTATGATGCGTTATTTGAACTCACCTGACGGCGCTATTTATGGCTTTAAACAACATATTCAGGATTCTCTCTTATTACGCGACCAATTGAGTGGTATTGAAGGTTTGTATTCCGCAGGAAGTTGGACAGCGCAAGGAGGTTTTCAACCGACCTATATGGCCGGTGAATCAACGGCAAAAAGTATATTGCGTAAAATTAAAAAGTCACAAACGGAGGCTCAACATGCATAAAAATCGCAGCGCAGAACAAAACGTATTAGATGGTGTCGTTGGCTACGTTGAAGCCGTAAAAAAGAAAACCGAGATAGAGCTTAGTGGAAGCGACTTTAGCGAAGAGAAAGGTGCTACGCAAAAGACTATCGACAGTCTACATCCTAAACGCCTTCGTTTACTTGTTACCGATATTTTTACTGATACGCCATCCACGAATACTATTCGTGTCAAAGCACTTGATGGTTACCTTCCCCCTTTTCAAGCAGGTCAGTATATTAACGTTTTTGTTGAGATAAATGGTTCGCCAACTGCCAGACCTTATGCGATGTCTTCCTCTCCCACTGAACGAGACTATTATGACCTGACCGTTAAAAAGGCTCATAGCGGTTTCGTTAGCCATTATTTAGTTGATGATCTGAAGCCTGGTCAAGAGCTTACTAGCACCGGCCCAATGGGAAGCTTTCATCATAATCCACTATTCCATGGTAATGATCTAGTATTCTTCGCTGGCGGATCCGGGATTGCACCTGCACGTAGTATGATCAAACATATCATCGCTAAAGATCTCCCTCATACCATGCATATTATCTACAGCAATAGTTTCGAGGAGGATGTAATATTCGCAAAGGAAATTCGCTCCTGTGCCAAACAGAATCACAATATAAAACTTACAGAATTAATCTCAAGGCCAAGTGAAAGTTATCAAGGCATCGGCGGACGTGTTACTGAAGAGCTTGTTTCATCTTCACTGAGCAACTTAAGCTCAAAGATGTTTTACATATGCGGCCCAACACCCTTTAATGAAAGCTGTGTCGAAATACTTAAAAACTTAGGTGTAAAAGAGCGTCGTATGCTTGTAGAGCTAAACGGCCCTCCTAAGAAACCTGAAACACAAGCACACTGGCCTGAAGATACTTCTATTGAAAAAGAGGTAACTATCACAGTACAAGGTAAAGGAAGTTTTGTTGCAAAGTCAGGTGAACCTCTGCTGAATAGTCTCGAACGTTATGGCCTAAGCACCGAGAATGCTTGCCGCTCTGGTGAGTGCAGTTTATGTCGCGTTAAGCTAATAAGCGGAGAAGTATTTAACCCTCATGAATCCAAGCTACGTAAATCAGATCGTAAATTTTCTTGGATTCATTCATGCGTTGCTTTTCCAACAAGCGATATAGAGATCTCTATATAAAGAAAACCCAAAAGCCAAATTAGGTACCGGTTAAGGTCTTCAAACTGGTACCTAATTTTAACTAGAGTTTGTCCTTCCCTACCCCATCAATGAATCAGATCAATTAATTATAACTTCATCATTTTCGGTGAAACTGCCTGAGCAAAGAATTCACTAATGCTCATATCCCCAGGTATACGAATATGGCCATCAATAATTAAAGCTGACATGCCGTGAACCATCGACCATGCACTCAGGGCTCTAGCCGTTACATGCTTGGACTCAACATTGCCATGCTCAAATGCTTGTCTAAGTATTTTAAAAGGCTTTTGAGAACTAATTTCGAGGACAGGGGATATCTCTGGATTCGCTGAGGCTTCGAGCTTGTTTCGACGACCACCAGTATCAGCCTGGCTCAGCATTAGTCTATAAATTGCAGGGTTTTCTACGGCAAACTGAACGTAGGCGACGCCGTAGTTAAATACCAAATCCCATGGATCAGTATAGCTCTTCTTAATATCTATCAAGCGTTTAGTTAGGTCATCGAAGCCTGATGCAGCGATAGCTTGTAAGAGCTCTTTCTTGTTCTTAAAGTGAGTATAAGGTGCCATATGCGACACCCCTACTTCTGCGGCAATGGCTCTTAAAGATAGAGCATCTACGCCTTTAATTTTTAATATGTCTTTAGCTGACTCAACTAATGCCGTCTTCAAGTCACCATGGTGATATGGCTTACTTTCAGCACTAATTGAGGCGTCACCTTGGGACTTAGAACTAGACATCCAGGTTTGTTACTTCCAAAGCATTTGTCTGAATAAAGTCTCGTCTTGGTTCAACTTCATCACCCATTAAGGTCGTAAAGATCTGATCAGCGGCAACCGCATCTTCGATATTTACTTTCATCATACGGCGACTTTCTGGGTCCATCGTTGTTTCCCAGAGCTGCTCAGGGTTCATCTCACCTAGACCTTTATATCGCTGAATATAAAGACCACGCTGAGCTTCCTTCATTAGAACCTCTAAACCTTGCTTAAAATCAGTGATCGCAAACTGTTTTTCACCACGCTTAATAAAGCTATTCTCACTGAAAATACCTTCAAGAGACTTCGCCATCGTGACAATTTTTTCATAACCAGCTGACTCAATGAACTCTTCACTGAAGATATACTCAGTTGATATACCGTGCACAAATACATCAACTTTTGGTAAGTACAGGTCTTTTTCTTCGTCGTGAGAAATACCAAATACATAGTTCATACCTGTCTTGGTATCAATACCAAGCAAAGGCTGTATTTCTTCAACCCAAGCCGAAACTTTCGCTTTCTCTTTAAGATCTTCTTTATTCAGCGCGCTTACTTTAAGCAAAGTTTCCAGTACAAGTAACGGATAAGAACGGGCAAGCTTAGAAATAATGGTTTCTACTTCACGATATTGACCAACTAAGGTTTCTAAACCTTGGCCAGAGATTGAGGGTGTTCCCTCATCAACATATAAATGAGTATCATCTAAAGCTGACTGGGTCAGGTATTGTTCTAAGGCAGCTTCGTCTTTCAGGTACTGCTCCTGCTTGCCCTTCTTAACTTTATATAAAGGAGGCATAGCAATAAAAATATGACCACGTTCTATAATCTCTCGCATCTGACGGAAAAAGAACGTCAATAATAAGGTTCTAATATGAGAACCATCGACATCCGCATCAGTCATGATAATGATGCTGTGATAACGGAGTTTCTCGATGTTGTACTCTTCTCGCCCAATACCACAACCTAAGGCTGTAATTAAGGTGCCAACCTCTGCAGAAGATAGCATCTTATCAAAGCGTGCTTTTTCAACGTTTAATATCTTACCTTTCAGTGGCAGTATTGCCTGTGTTTTTCTGTCCCGGCCCTGTTTGGCTGATCCGCCCGCTGAGTCACCCTCCACTATGTATAGTTCGGAAAGCGCTGGGTCTTTCTCCTGACAATCTGCCAATTTCCCAGGCAAACCAGCAATATCTAGCGCACCTTTACGTCGAGTCATTTCTCTCGCTTTTCGTGCTGCTTCTCTAGCTCTTGCCGCATCAAGCATCTTACCAACCAGGTTCTTGGCTTGTTGTGGCTGCTCTAACAAATAGTCTGCAAACTTAGCAGCCATTTCTTGTTCAACAGCTGTCTTTACTTCGCTCGATACTAACTTATCTTTAGTTTGCGAGCTGAACTTTGGATCGGGAACTTTAACCGAAACAATTGCGGTTAAGCCTTCTCGCGCATCGTCCCCTGTTGTTGAAACCTTTTCTTTCTTACCTAGACCTTCATTCTCGATATAGTTATTCAATGTACGAGTTAGTGCACCACGGAAACCCGCCATATGCGTTCCACCGTCTCGCTGTGGAATATTGTTGGTATAGCAGAAGATGTTTTCCTGATAAGTGTCGTTCCACTGCATAGCGACTTCTACGCCAACCCCTGTTGCTTCATGCATAATATTAAAGTGGAACATGTCGTTTACAGTCGTTTTGTTATGATTCAAGTACTCAACAAATGACGATAAACCACCTTCAAATTCGAATAGGTCTTCTTTATCACTACGTTCGTCTTTTAAATGAATCCGTACGCCGGAATTCAAAAATGACAGTTCTCTCAAGCGCTTTGCGAGTTGATCATAGTGATACTCAGTCTGAGTGAAAGTTTCTGAACTTGGTTTGAAGGTCACCATCGTTCCCGTCGTCTCAGAATGACCCACCTCTTTAAGGGAGTAATCAGGCACACCGTGGGTATACTCTTGCTCGTATATTTTGCCTTCTCTGCGTATCGTTAACTTAAGCTTTTCGGATAAAGCATTTACAACCGATACACCAACACCGTGCAAACCACCGGATACTTTGTAGGAGTTATCATCGAACTTACCACCAGCGTGTAATACTGTCAGAATAACTTCGGCTGCAGAAACCCCCTCTTCCTCGTGAATCTCTGTAGGAATACCACGCCCGTTATCAGATACCGAAATTGAATTATCAAGATGGATAACAACATCAATCGTATCGCAATGACCAGCAAGCGCTTCATCGATCGAGTTATCAACAACTTCGAAAACCATATGATGAAGACCGGTACCATCATCGGTATCACCAATATACATTCCTGGTCTTTTTCTTACCGCGTCTAAGCCTTTTAGTACCTTAATACTTGAAGAATCATAGTTATTTTCAGTTTCACTCATTCAGCTTTTGCTCCTAATATTTCAGGTACTATATTTGTTTTTCTTGATAATCATATTCATGAATACGGCCATGTTCCACGTGGAACATTTTACAATCTGACCGATGCTTATCTAAATAATCTCGGGGTATCTCTCGATCTAAAACTGTACACATTACTTGTGCGTCCAACTCTAACAAATTAGAGAGAATTATATCGATATTCTTACTATCTAGCTCCGCGGCAATATCGTCTATCAAGACGAGAGTCTGCGAATCGTTTAATTCTTTTAGGCATTTTACATGAGCGATATATAAGGCAATTATCAATAACTTCTGTTGCCCACGAGATAAAAATTCACTCACATTCTTACCACTTATTCTAAGCTTAAGATCAGCCCGATGTGGTCCATACTGGGTATACTTTTTTTCTATATCTTTCGAACGATTTTGGTCTAACATTTCTGCCAGGCTTTTACTCTTATCCCAGCCTTGAAAGTATTTTAATCCTATCTCACTTTGTTCGTTTAAACCCAGTCCGGCCAATACAGTTTCGAAGGTAACTCGAAACCTATCCATAAATTCGATTCTATGCTGCGTTATTTGCTCTCCTAAGAGCGATATACGCTTATCCCATACTTTTAGTTGAAGTAGGTCTATTTTAGCAGTTCGGAGTAGACTATTCCGCTGTTTTAGACAATTAATATAATCGTTCCACAAAAAAGAGAATTCATGTTCCACGTGGAACACTCCCCAATCTATAAACTGCCGTCTAACTTTTGGAGGACCAGTAAGTAAATCGAAACTTTGAGGTTCAACCATCAGAACCGGTGTTAGTTTCGCTAGAATTGCTGCACTCTTTATTGATTGGCCGGAAATTTTAATCTCGGAACCCTGGAGGGTCGACTTTCTGACACCAATGGGCGTAGCTTCTTCATTTTGCTTTGAGGTATTAACTTTGCCGAAGACAATCAGCTCTCTACTCTTGGCGTCACTATTTATAATATTATCGATATGGCGGGTACGGAAAGAGCGCCCTGTAGAGAGTAAATAAATTGACTCAAGTAAGCTGGTTTTACCCGATGCATTTTCGCCCCAGATAAAATTTAAAGACTTACTAAAAGAAACACTCAGATCGTGGAGGTTTCGAACGCTCTTTATTGATATTGACGATAAGGACATAAATTAACTAAAGGCTCTACGAAAAAGGACATAGAACCATAAATGATGTGCCATATTCTAATGAAGCATATTCAGTCGATCATCAACAAACATATCTAGCTCAGGCGCTAATATATGAACATAGCGATCGAAATACAAAAATTGCTTTAATAACAAAGCAAATTCTCTAGGGAAGTGGATACCATTCTGCTCACCAACCTTAACCATATCCATTAGCACATTATTAATATCATCTTCACCCTGCGTCTCGAACATCGCTGTATCGGGGACCATCACATCTAGTTTATTAAACACTCGACGTAAATCGTTTGCTAAGTCATCAACAATGACATCTTTATCTGTGACACCAATGCGAATCATCGCATCAGCCATACCCTCAAAGTTTCCAATCATAATCGCTGATATAAAGTCTGAAACAGCTTCCCAGGTGCCAGGGTTAATACGACCTACAATACCAAAGTCGATAAAGCCGATACGACCATCTTCGAGAACCATTAAGTTACCTGCATGAACATCAGCGTGGAAAAAGGCACACTGCGTCAAACTAGAGAACCAGGTATTCATTGCTGTGATCAATGTCTTTTCGGGATCGGAGCAGTATTTACGAATTGTATCCAAATCAGTTAGCGATACACCATAAAAACGTTCCATTGTCAGAACTCGTCTCGAGCTAGCGCTTCGATAAACTTTAGGAACGCAAACATCCTCGTGGCCAGCACTATGCAAAAACTCGCTAAACTCATCTAGGTTATTTGCTTCTTTTATAAAATCACACTCTTCCATCATTGTGCGCTGAATTTCTTCAACGACACCAGACATAGATGTCCATGATAGCTTTGGTGCCAGATGTTCAATAATTCTCGCTGAGACATAGAGAAAGTTAAGGTCTGTAAGCAATACATTCTCAACACCTGGCTTTTGAATTTTGATCACTACATCTTCACCCGATACAAGCTTGGCAGCATGAACCTGAGCAATAGAAGCGGATGCTAAAGGAACCGGGTCAACATAAGAATAAACTGCACTCAAAGGCTTACCTAATTCATTTTCAATAATCTTTCGAGCCACAGAAAAAGAAAAAGGCTGGGTACGATCTAAGCAGTTTTGAAATTCTTCAACGTAATCTTGAGGAAAGAAAGT
This sequence comes from Oleiphilus sp. HI0117, assembly GCF_001635235.1. Lineage (NCBI taxonomy): Bacteria > Pseudomonadati > Pseudomonadota > Gammaproteobacteria > Oceanospirillales > Oleiphilaceae > Oleiphilus > Oleiphilus sp. HI0117. The sequence goes on from NZ_LWGA01001098.1 coordinate 14,221, forward strand.
AGGCGAACTTGCGATAAACTGCCCTAACTTAATATAGGTAGCACCTAAGTCTTCAAAAATAGATCTTAATAACTTGGGATTGGGTGGCCGTTTACCGATTAACCATTGAGCACCTGTTTTAGCAAGAATGCCTGTAGTCTGACCAATACGAAAAGTTCCCTTCAATGTATCTGTAAACAATCCCATCGCTTTGTCCTTTTATATTACTATCTGAATTACAACGCTAATAATGAAGAAGCGCCTGTTAGAGTCTTCCCTGCCCTACTCTATAAGCGCATCGGCATGATTACGTATAAGTTTCCATCATTCTCTGAAGACTCTATCAAAGCCGATGAATTTGCATTCAATAGCGTCATTCGAATATTTTCACTCGACAAAACATTCATAACATCAATTAGATAGCTAACATTGAATCCAATCTGTAAATCTTCACCCTGATAATCCACTTCCAAACAATCTTCAGCTTGTTCGTGCTCTGGATTATTAGCAAACACCTGCAATTGATTCTCAGACAAATGTAATTGAATTCCTCGAATATTTTCATGTGAAAGAATACTTGCTCGCGTAAACATATCCTTAAGCGAACTTCTATCCGCATACATAACCTTGTCACCACCCTTAGGAATAACACGGTTATAGTCAGGGAACTTTCCATCGATCAATTTTGAAGTGAATCTATAATTGCCTATCTGTGAATATATATGGCTTTCACCGATAGAAAGCACCACTTCGTCTTCAGAGTCAGATAACAAACGACCGAGCTCAATAATACCTTTTCTCGGTACAATCACCTGCTTGTCTGTATCGCGCTCAAGATCTGTTGCTAGAGATGAAAGTGCGAGACGATGCCCATCCGTTGCAACTAAACGAACGTAACGGTTACCTAGCTCTAACAACATGCCGTTTAAGTAGTAGCGAACATCCTGTTGCGCCATCGCAAAAGAAGTCGCGTCAAGCATCTGTTTAAAGTCACGCTGCATGAAACTCACAGCAATATCGTGAGGAGACTCTTCAGTATTCGGAAACTGATCTGCTGGCAAGGTTGCTAAGGTAAAGTGGCTCTTACCGGAACGAAGGTGCATCTTTTCACCTTCCAGACTTAGCTCAATCACTGCATCATTTGGTAAAGAGCGACAAATATCTACTAACTTACGTGCAGGCAAGGTAATTCTTCCAGCAGTCTCGACTGCGGCGCTATTAAGCGTACAAACTAACTCAACCTCCATATTGGTGCCGGTTAATTCTACTTTACCTGGTTCTGCTTCAAGCAAAATATTCGAAAGCACAGGCATGGTTTGCTTTCGCTCAACAACACCCGAAATAATTTGAAGAGGACTTAGGATTTCTTCACGAGTAATAGTTAATTTCATTTTTTATCTGCTCTTTTAGATCTAGAGTATTGTTAGTAATTTATCATGTATATGAGTAATTAAAGAGAACCCAACGCTTATTTAAGTCGTTAAAATTCTCATAAAGTTATGGTGGTCTTCTCGAATACCTGGGTCATTATCCTTCAATTCAACAACCTTCTTACAAGCATGTAAAACAGTCGTATGATCCCTGCCACCGAAAGCATCGCCTATTTCAGGCAGGCTGTGATTGGTTAGTTCTTTTGCAAGCGCCATAGCCATCTGTCTGGGTCTGGTAACTGAACGGGTACGCCGCTTCGATAACAAATCTGCTACCTTTATTTTATAGTACTCAGCAACAGTTCGCTGTATGTTTTCTATACTAACTTGCTTGTCATGTAGAGCAAGCAAGTCTTTTAGACATTCACGAATAAAAACCGGAGTAATCTCTTCGCCTGTAAAATGAGCATTGGCAGCAACTAGTTTTAAAGCCCCTTCTAGCTCACGAACGTTGGAGCGAATCTTTTGAGCAATAAAGAAAGCCGATTCACTACTAAGATTAACCTTAGTCTGCTCTGCTTTTTTCATCAAAATTGCAACACGGGTTTCTAGTTCAGGCGGCTCAACCATAACGGTAAGTCCCCAGCCAAAACGAGACTTCAAACGTTCTTCCATATTATCAATTTCTTTAGGGTAGCGATCGCAGGTCAATATCATTTGCTGACCGCCTTCTAATAAGGCATTAAAAGTATGGAAAAACTCTTCTTGCGAACGCTCTTTACGTGCAAAGAATTGAATATCATCGATTAGCAAAGCATCAACAGATCGGTAATATCGCTTGAATTCATTGATCGCATTAATCTGCAGAGCTTTAACCATATCGGCAACAAATCGTTCGGAATGAAGGTAAACCACCTTAGCATTAGGATTCTTCTTAACGATTTCATTACCGACAGAATGCATCAAGTGAGTTTTACCCAGACCAACACCACCATAAAGAAATAAAGGGTTATAAGCTCCGCCTGGATTTTCTGCTACCTGGACAGAAGCAGCGCGTGCTAACTGGTTAGATTTACCTTCTACAAAAGTATCAAAAGTAAAATTAGGATTTAAAAAGCTTTGGTGTTTTATAATTGAACCTTCAACTTCAACCCGCCGTTCAACAGGTTTCGATGAAGACAGACCACTTTCGCGAGGCTTATGAGAACTATGTTGGTTAGGTGAAGCAGGGCTAGGCTTTCTTCTGTTGTCTTCAGTTTTAAGCTTTGTACCATTATCAGCTTCTTTAAGACTGCCAATTTTTAGATTGACGGAAGAAATGACTTTGTCATGCCCCATATCTTTAAGTAAGTCGTTTATACGCTGTAAGAACTTTTCTTTAACCCAATCCAATACGAATTTGTTCGGTGCATATAATTGAAGTATACCGTTAACACACTCCCCCTGAAGCGGCCTTAACCAAGTATTATATTGCTGACTAGGCAATTCTTCTTTTAGCTTTTCTAAGCACTCAGACCAGACTTCAGTTTGCACTTGGTACTTTATTCCTATTATTTAGAAAGGGGGGAAATACAACCGTTTTTATTAAGGTGAATTTTAACGGTAAAACGTCGTAACTACTAGCGCTATTTTTAGGTTAATAAGCCGCCTGTTAA
>NZ_LWGA01001099.1:0-974 GCF_001635235.1 Oleiphilus sp. HI0117
TCGGTTTTTCCGATTTATTAAACTAAGGCTTTATCATTGAAGTATTCACTCAAGCAAATTGAAGTATTCATTGCGACCGCTAACTTTCAAAATATTACTTTAGCTGCCGAAGCGCTAAATATGTCTCAATCCGCTGCGAGTGAGTCACTCAAGAATCTTGAAAGCCAGTTTGATATAAAACTATTTGATCGGGCTGGTAAACGCTTACAACTCAATGATTTCGGAAGATTAATTCGAAAGCAGGCAGAAACACTGATTGACCAAGCAAAAAGCCTGGAGCTGAGCTTACAGCAGAACCAGCTTAGCGCGGACCTAAATATTGGCGCCACGTTATCTATCGGTAACTACCTGGCTATTCACATTCTTTCAGAGTTCAAAGGTAAATTCCCGACCGCTAAAGCAGCACTAAGCGTTGGCAACACAACTAAAATTACCGAGCAAGTCGCAAACTTTGAGCTCGATGTGGGCCTAATCGAAGGCGAGGTGTCTCATCCCGACTTAAACATTAGGCCTTGGATGGATGATGAGTTAGTGGTCTTCTGCGACCCGAAATCTGAGCTAAGTACGCTTTCACACGTTAGTGACCAACAGCTAAGCAAAGCAAAATGGATTCTGAGAGAGGCAGGTTCAGGAACACGGCAAGCATTCGATAATGCAATGCAGGGAGTGCTTCATGAGCTTAATATTGAACTCGAACTACAACATACCGAAGCCATCAAACGGGCAGTAGAGTCAGGTATGGGGATTGGGTGTTTGTCGAAAGTTACCTTAAACGATGCTTTCAAACGCTCATCGCTAATTGCCTTAAAAACACCACAGAGAGATTTCAAACGAAAATTTTATATCNTCACACATAAGGACAAATACCTAAGCCCTGGCATACGAAATTGGCTAGAGCTTTGTTTTGAATACGCAGAACTCCACAATACCTATTCATAGCGGCAACTACTGATAAACTGGCCCTTCTCCATCAG